>NZ_JACJDT010000001.1:0-67244 GCF_014163675.1 Pseudoalteromonas sp. SR44-5 | reverse complement strand
TTAGCTCTACTGACTGAGCTATCTGGGCAATTTCAGTATTAATAAAAATCACAAAGGATTTTCAATGCAATTCCCACTTAGCTCTACTGACTGAGCTATCTGGGCAATTTCAGTATTAATAAAAAATCACAAAGGATTTTCAATGCAATTCCCACTTAGCTCTACTGACTGAGCTATCTGGGCAATTTCAGTATTAATAAAAAATCACAAAGGATTTTAAATACAATTCCCAATTAGCTCTACTGACTGAGCTATCTGGGCGATTTCAGTTTTAATAAAAATCACAAAGGATTTTTAATATAACTTCAGCTTAGCTCTACTGACTGAGCTATCTGCGTGTGCGGCGTATTAAACTGGTTTTGCCCTTTCAAGTCAACTTTTTTTTTATTCTTTATAACTGTTTGCACAGTTTTTCAACAAAGCGACTAATAAATGTAAAGTACGCTGTTTTTTACAGCAATAACTCTTTAATTTATGTATTGAATAGGTATTTTAACTGCTTTGTGCACAACAGTCCTAAAAACGTAGTGAATTATTTCTGGTAAATGATAGGATTGATTTCCAGTACACAAGCGACTGTTTAGATTGCGGTTGATAATAGATAAGTTGGATAATAAATGCTGAGTAAATTTTCTTCTCCTGTAAAAGGACTATTACCTCTTTTTATACTAATAAACTTAGCCGTAACAGCACTCGCTGTGGTTGCTTATTCTTTTTACCCTAGCCACACTGAAGACTCAAAAGCACCACCAAGCTCACTAAGTTTAATGACATTAGCTGAGCAATTAGACACACCTTTAGTAAATGCATTAACTCGAACAGGACAAGATAATGCCACACAACTACTAAATTTAAGTGCTGCGCTTAATAATCAATTTGATTACTACTTATATAGATATACACCTACTGCACAAACACAATTGGTTTTTGCTAGTAATAAACCGGCAATTGCACCGCTAAAACTTGATCAATATTCAGTTGAGCAAGGTATTATTCACTATCAATTAAATTTAAATGATCAACCCGTTGGTGAATTGATCATTAAACAAAAAATAGCTGTAACCCCTCTACTGCCAAATTATTCCATCGGACTTGCATTGGCTATTGCAGGAATTGCTGGAGTAAGTTTATTTTTACTGGCGCTGTTTTTTAACGTTTATCTTAATACGCGGATCCGCAAAAGTAGTGACACTCTTGCGCATAAATTAGAGAGCATCACTAAATCTGGTAGTTACAATACACATATCGACGAACAATTAGATATTGGCCTTGGCGTTGTAGCTAAAAATATCAATCAATTATTACAGCAAGTACAAGATGCCATCAATAGTAATGACATAGCCCAAAAAGATTTGCATAAGCTGCAAAGCAGTCTGGAAACTGAAGTGCAAAACCGCACTTTAGCGCTTGAAAAAGCGAGCCATAGAGCTGAACAAGCAAGCGAAGCCAAAACCACGTTTTTAGCAACTATGAGCCATGAGATACGCACTCCAATGAATGGCGTTATTGGCACCATTGATTTACTAAGGCAAACAGATCTTAATGGCGCTCAGCATCGTCTAAGCACAATTATTCGTGAATCAGCCTTTTCACTACTGGGTATTCTGGATGATATTTTAGATTTCTCAAAGATTGAAGCGGGCAAACTAAATATCGATCCAACTCCTTTTTCGGTCTCGGATACTATTGAAGAAGTTGCCAGAGTATTGTCATCGGTTGCAAAAAAACGCCAGCTTGATTTAGAGCTTGCCATAGCCCCTGATGTACCAATTAATTTAATTGGTGATACTGTTCGCGTTCGCCAAGTACTTTATAACTTATGTAGTAATGCGATTAAATTTACAAGCACCGATGAAAATCGCCTAGGTCAGGTACGCATTGCTGTAGAAGTGGCACAAAATACTGCTGACCATTTTACTCTGCGTTTTAGCGTCAGCGACAATGGTAAAGGTATGAGCCAAGCTCAGCTGCGTGAAATATTCAATCCATTTATTCAAGCCGAAGGATCAATTACCCGTGAGTACGGTGGCACTGGCCTAGGTTTATCTATTTGTAAAAGTTTAACCGAGTTAATGTTAGGGTCGATTAGTGTTACCAGCGATATAGGTATTGGTAGTGACTTTGTGGTGGAATTGCCATTCAGTACTGAAAACACCATAAAGTATGCCCATAAAGGCGCCTTGAAAGATCATTCGGTGATACTCGTCACTGAGCATCAAAGCAGACAACAAACGCTTTCTCGTTATTTATCATTTATGGGAGCAAAAACAATTACAGTGCAAGCGGTGCAAGAAATTGAACAGTATCAAGACAACCCCGGTGTTATTTGGGTGCTTGATGGTATCGATTCAATGGATAGCATTAATTACTTACTACGCCGTTTACTGTACACCCTTGAAGATAATAACCAACAGGTGATCGTACTTAGTAAATTGGATGAAGCCGCAATAAATCACAAAAACATCTTTTACCTTAATGCGTCGCCATTATGTAAGTCAAACTTTATGATGTCGCTATTGGTTGCTGCGGGGCTGCATACACCAAGACAAGTTAAACCAGTTAAAACCCTTAATAATTATTTAAATATTGAACAAGCACGCGAAGAAAACAAACTCGTGCTACTTGTTGAAGACAATATTTTGAATCAACAAGTGCTTACCGATCAACTACATTTACTTGGGTTTGGCGTTGAGGTTGCTGAAAACGGCGAACAAGGTTTAAAAATGTGGCAAAGCGGTCGTTACCCATTAATTTTAACTGACTTACATATGCCTAAAATGTCAGGTTATGACATGGTTGAAAAAATTCGCGACGAAGCCGCGCAACTTGAAGACATCAACGCTCAGCCTTATGTTATTGCAGTAACGGCAAATGCCTTAAAGGGTGAAAAAGAACGCTGTTTAAATGCCGGTATTAACGATTTCATTACTAAACCTGTGGAATTAAATACACTAGAGGCAACACTTAATAGTTGGAGTGAAAGCAAACAAGAGTCGATTACAGCTTCTCCTAATAAGCCGTCAGCACCAATTAACTTTGAAATGCTCGCTAAATACATAAACAATGATGAAGCAAAGCAGTTACGGTTCTTTAAAATGTACTTAGAGCAAAGCCATACGTTAGCTAAAGACATTAATACGGGGGTAATGACCGGTGATAAAGAAATAATAATTGCAGCTTGCCACCAACTTAGATCTATATCGAAAACAATTGGCGCAGAAAAAGTAGCTGAACTGGCAGCTGACTTTGAAGATAGCTGTAAAGAACAAGACTTAACCAGTGATCAACTAATTGAGCTGCGTGACAATTTAGAGATTGAGTACTCTCGTGTTGCACAGTTTTTAAAAGAGCAAGTTAGTAATGCCCAAGAGCAAGATGATCTGATTTAATTCAAGCATTAAAAAAGGGCTTATTGCCCTTTTTATTCGCATGTGAAAATCATTTTTCTGGCGGACGGTATCCTTCAATTTCTACATCTTTATCTTCAAACAAAAAGCCAACCATTTGCTCTTCTAAAAAAGTACGATGCTCTGGATCCATCATATTTAAATGCTTTTCATTGATCAGCATTGTTTGCTTGTGCTGCCACTGTGCAAATGCTTCTTTAGAAATATTATTAAAAATCCTTTCACCCAACTCACCAGGGTAAAGTTGGAAACCAAGCCCTTCGGCTTCTTTTTGTAACTTTTGACAAAATACAGTGCGTGCCATGATTGCTCTCTTGTGCTCTTAGAAACGATATCAGTTAGTGTAAACTATTGTAGCAATTTGTTTAACTAGCTTTTTAGTTGGAGCGGCTAAACCAACCTCTATGGACTGGTCCAATGGGTACCAAACTAGTTGTCGCTCATTCACCACATCAGACACTTTATGCAAAGTGAGTACATGCGGATTAATAGTTAATTCAAAGTGCGAAAATATATGCGTAAAAGGCTCAATTGGCACAGTTGTAACGGCAAGCCCTTGCTGTGCTAAAAAAGTATCTAACTGAGATTTTTGCTCAAACTCAAAAAAACTAAATAAGCCGCCCCATATTCCTGAGTTAGGCCTTTTTTCCATCAATACTTGATCATTACATTGAATAATTAATTGATGACACACTTTCTTTGGCACTGCTTTTTTAGGTTTTGAATGAGGGAACTGTTTTACCTGCTCAGTCTTATACGCTGCACAACGCGAGCGCAACGGGCAAGGTTGGCAATCAAACTTGCTACGTGAGCAGAGGCTTGCTCCTAAATCCATCATTGCTTGGTTAAACTCAGTCACTTGTTTTGCTGGAGTTAACTGCTCTGATAGTTGCCATAATTGGTTTTCAACTTTTTTAACTCCGTACCAACCTTCAATCATAAAAAATCTGGCAAGCACACGTTTTACATTACCATCTAATATAGGATGATGTTGGCCAAGAGAAAGCGATAAAACAGCTCCTGCAGTCGAGCGCCCAATTCCAGGCAAAGCAACAACCTCGTCTAACGTTGTTGGAAACTCGCCTTTGTATTGATCTCGGATTATCTTTGCGGTTTTATGTAAATTGCGAGCTCGAGCGTAATAGCCCAATCCTGTCCAGTGATGCAGCACGTGATCTTCATCTGCATTTGCTAAAGCGATAATATCTGGAAAACTTTGCATAAACTTTTCAAAGTAAGGAATAACTGTGATTACCTGAGTTTGTTGCAACATCACCTCAGATATCCACACCTTGTAAGGTGTTTTATTTAATTGCCAAGGTAAAGTTTTACGCCCATGTAATTCATACCAATCGACTACTTGCTGAGAAAACCAGCTTGCTTCACTGTTGTTTAACTTCAAAATAACTACTTTTAAAACCCGACCCTTAATGGCGCTCAGTCTATTGCAGTGAGTTAAAATATCAAGTTATAAACATACACAAAAGATAAGGCCTTGTGATCAACGCCGTGGTCAGGGATAATACGCCACCATTTTAAGACATGTTGTTTTCATCAGGCCAAAATATATGAGTGATTCAAGTAACGATAACCTTGAGCAAGCGATGCAAGAAGGTAAATATATTCGTACCATTCGCAGTTTTGTTAAGCGCGAAGGTCGTTTAACCAAAGGACAAGCTGCGGCAATTGAAAAATGCTGGCCAACCATGGGGCTTGAACATCAACAAGGCATGCTTGATCTAGCCCAAGTATTTGGCAATGACAACGACGTTGTTTTAGAAATTGGTTTTGGTATGGGTAAATCATTGGTCGAAATGGCCAAGAGCGCACCACACCTTAACTTTATTGGTATTGAAGTACACCGCCCTGGTGTTGGCGCATGTTTAATGGATGCTGATGAAGCAGGCATTACAAACTTACGTATTTTTGAGCATGACGCTGTTGAAGTATTTGCTGATTGTATTGCTGAGGGCAGCATTACAACGGTGCAACTATTCTTCCCTGATCCATGGCATAAAAAACGTCACCATAAGCGTCGTATTGTACAACCTGCATTTGTAGAGAGCTTGCGTAGCAAATTAAAAATTGGCGGTGTCTTCCATATGGCAACTGATTGGGAAAACTACGCAGAACATATGCTTGAAGTAATGCAAGCAGCGGAGCATTTTAAAAACCAATCAGAGACTAACGATTATGTGCCACGTCCTGATTTACGTCCCTTGACGAAATTTGAGCAACGCGGCCATCGTTTAGGTCATGGCGTTTGGGATTTAATGTTCGAGCGTATTAGCTAAATTAATCAAAACAACTTTAAAGGCAAAGCCATATATGAGCGCATTAACTAATCCAAGTTCACTTTTACTACGCAATAGTGCAAACCTAACGGCGGACTCTATTTTAGTAGTTAATTTTGTGCAAGATGGCTTTTTGTCACAACTGCGCCAGTTAAATCCAAACAGCAAGATCAGCGCTTTTAGCTACAACCATGCTAATGGCGAATTTGCTAAAAATATCAACACTATTGATGTTTGTGTTAGCCATGAGATAGCCGGTCAACACTTTGACCTCGTTATTTATTACTACCCAAAAGCAAAACCTGAAGCATTGATGACGTTGGACAATATTCGCGCGGTTATCAACCCAGACACTGAGTTACTGGTGGTTGGTGAAAATAAAAGTGGTGTGAAATCGATCGAAAAGCAATTTAGTAGCCACTGTGAATACAGCAATAAAATCGACAGTGCCCGCCATTGTGCTTTGTATTTATTCACCGAGATAAAAACCTTAGCTGAGTTTGTTATTACTCGTTACCACAAACAATTTAATGTTGATGTGGCTGGCGTTAGTTTTAATGCCATTAGCGTACCTGGCGTATTTAATCACGGTGAACTTGATGGCGGTACTAAAATACTGTTAGAGAATGCACCTGAAATTAAATCTGGCAATGTGCTGGATTTTGGCTGTGGCGCGGGTCTTATTGCGACCTTCTTAGGTTTGAAAAATCCAGCTTTGAGTTTTACCTGTACGGATGTTAGTGCTCTTGCAGCTTATGCAACCACGCAAACATTGGCACTTAACGGTGTAAACGGTAGCGCTTTACTAAGTGATGGATTAGCAAATGTAACTGGAAAATTTGAGCTTATTATTTCAAATCCACCATTTCATACCGGTATTGCCACTGATTATACTGTTGCTGAACAGTTTTTAAGTGGTGCTAAACAGCACTTAACTAAGCAAGGCAAGTTAACTATTGTTGCAAACTGCTTCTTGAAATACCCGCCAATTCTAGAAACTCAGTTCGGTAGTTATCAAGTAGTACACAAAACCAATAAATTTTCAGTGTATAGCAGTTAATTACAACTATTGCCTCACAAACGCTGCCAAATAATATAAATGGCAGCTTTTCAATAAAGTTATTATATTTTTTAGTCACTTTGATAGGTCTTTGCTAGACTTACAGCAACTCAATAAAAATTATATAACTGGGCCTTCATTACAATAATGCCTTTATCAACATCGCCAACAAGTATTCGCAAAGCCCTGATCAGTGCAGTCATGCTTGTTACTGCTTTGTGTTTATCGTTATCTATTTCTATTTCGACCTACCTTGATGTCAAAGAGCAAAAACAGTTAATCATCAATAAGCTCAATATCCTTGCAGAAATTATCGCCTTTAATGCCCAAGTAACCGTACTATTTGATGATAGAAAAACCGAAGAACAACGTCTTAAATCTTTCGAAAAAATTCCACTCGTTAAAAATATACATATTTACGCAATTGACGAAATTTCAAATAAAGCGGTATTTTTTACCAGCTTTAATGCACGAAAAACGCCACCAGTGCCGCTTCGGGTTGATAGTATTGAACAACTCCAACAGCCTAGGATCACTGAAGACTACGTAGAACTAATCAAGCCAATCACGTACGAAGGTGATATTAAGGGTTATGTGTATATCCGTGGCGGCCTAGAGCGCCTCAACGAGTATATCAACCAAAAAATTCTTATTGATATTCTTTTAACGTTATTCGTTTTAATACTGGTTTATTTTGTAGCAAAACGAATTCAAAAACGTATTGCCGACCCTATAGACCACTTAAGCAGATTACTGCAAGATGTCTCGAAAAATCATAATTACAACGCCCGAGCCCCAAAAACTAATATTACCGAAATCAACATGCTTTCGAACAGTTTAAACATCATGCTGACTCGCACGCAAAATCAAATAGAGCGCCATAAAAACGATAAGCAAGAAATTAAACAATTAAACCAAAGCTTAGAAGAAAAAGTAAACCAACGTACAATCGCGCTCAGAGAAGCAAATCAAGAGTTGCTAACAACCCTTGAACGGATGCATCAATACCAAAATCAGATTGTTGAAAGTGAAAAGATGGCCTCTTTAGGGCAAATGGTTGCAGGTGTTGCACATGAAGTAAATACACCTATTGGTTTAGGGATCACTGGCTCTACCCTGCTACGCGATAAACTGGCAGAAATAAGCCTAGGGTTTGAGCAAAAAACCTTAACCTCAAGTCAATTGAAACGTTTTATCGACAATGGTATAGAAAACTTAGATCTTATCTATCGGAATTTAAATCGCGCTGCGGAACTGGTATCCAGCTTTAAAAAAGTAGCGGTGAACCAAGATGGAGAGATTAATTCGCTGGTCAATATGCATGAGCTTATCACCAACGTGATGCTTTCAATGCGTACTGAATTAGAGAACAAAGCTCCTAAAATCGTTATTCATTGTTCTGAACAATTGATGATCGAAAGTAAAGCAGGCCCGCTTCAGCAGATATTGCAGCAATTGTTAAGTAACTCGGTGATCCACGGCTTTAAAGATAATCAAAATAACGAAATCGAAATTACAGTGGAACGCAACGAAAGTAGCCTGAGCATTAACTATTATGATAATGGTATCGGGGTTGATAAAAGCGTTAAAAAACGCATTTTTGATCCCTTTGTTACCACTAAACGCGGCGAAGGTGGCAGTGGTTTAGGTATGCATCTAGTTTACAACTTAGTCACACAAGCCTTAGGTGGCAATGTTTATTTTGATGATCAAAATATAGAAGGCACACGCTTTATAATTACCTTGCCCTTAACTGAGGCAAGCAAATTATGAAACTAACGGGTTTATTACTGGCTCTGATGCTGTTGTTTCCAGCATTTTTACAGGCTAAATCACCTGAACAAGTCAAATCGGCATTTCTATTTCAGATTGCAAAATTCGTCGAGTTCCCCAAAGTTAACAATAAACAGGCTGTGACTTTTTGTTTTTATGACGTTGAACATGGAATTGGTGAGTTATTAAAGGATAATTCGAATCTTAAAATTAACGATATACCGATTGAAACAGTGTTAATTGATAAAAAACAGCAAATTTCTGAACTTTCTCGCTTTTGTGATATCACATACATTGATGAAACAATGGAAGATGATATAATTCCACTTTGGATCGATACCATTTCATTAAATACCTTAACAGTTGGTGAGAGTATCAATTTTTTAGAAAAAGGGGGCGTTGTCTCTTTGGTCCAAGAAGGGAATAAAATCCGACTGTATATCAATAAACAGCAGTTGTTGCGCAGCAGTTTTAAAGTGCAATCTCGGTTATTAGCTGTTTCTAAATTTCATCCGAATTGATTTTACTTGTTAACAATTGGATATACTCCTATAATCACTAGTATTCGGTTTTATAATACAATACCGAATTAATTGTAAATAAAATATTCCGAAAAAGGTTAATTAATAATGCAAACGCCAGTCATTCTGATTGTAGAGGATGAAGACGTAACTCGACTAAACCTCGTTAGTTTATTTGAAGCTGAAGGTTACAAAGTTATTGAAGCCATTGATGGCGATGACATGCATGACAAGCTTACAAATAATGATGATGTGAACCTTGTAGTTATGGACATCAACCTGCCAGGCAAAAACGGGCTAATATTAGCGCGTGAATTACGTCAAAAGCGTAACGTTGGACTTATTTTCCTAACCGGTCGTGATAATGATGTAGACCGTATTTTAGGCCTAGAAATTGGCGCGGACGACTATATTACTAAGCCGTTCAATCCTCGTGAATTAACTATTCGTGCTCGTAACTTGCTTTCACGTACTGCCCTTGGCGGTGAAGAATCAAGCCTTGAAACAAATGGTGTGATCACTTTCAATGGCTGGGAACTTGACGAAAATAGCCGCTGTTTAACATCACCAAATGGTGATGCCAAACGTTTACCTAAAGGTGAATACAGAGCACTACGTTTAATGCTTGACTCTCCAGGCCGTATTTTTAGTCGTGAGCAGCTAATCAAGCATATGACTGGTCGTGAGTTACGTGCAAATGACCGTACTGTTGATGTAACGATCCGTCGTATCAGAAAGCATTTTGAAAGTGATAACAACACATCTGAGCTTATCAGCACCATCCATGGTGAAGGTTATCGTTTCATTGGTAAAATCGATAGTTAATATCCGTTCTACCAAGTAATGACAGCATTAACGTTCTAATTGCTGTAAGAATAAATGAAGGGCATGTTGCCCTTCATTTATTTTATCTGCCAATATTGTTAGCCAAGTATTTAATACTTCATCACTTTCTTCAATCGCACCATGTTCCATGATCTTAGCGTGTAACTGTACATCATTTAAACCAACTGAACCTGCAGCACCTTTAAGCTTATGTGCGACGGACTTATACTCTTCACGGTCACCAGCTGCTAATGACGTTGCTAACTCTTGCTGATACTGTGGATTTAGCTTTTCAAATAAACTGCTGCTGCGCTTAAATGTTACTATGCCCATCGAATTAACAAAATCTTCTATGGTTTCAACATCAAGTAACTCTACATTGATATTTTCACTGGCTTCTTTGCTAACCGTCAGGCGTGTTTCATCAGACTGTTGTAGATGTTTAATATCAAATAGTTCAGCCAACATTTTATCAAGCTTCGTGGTATTGATGGGCTTGGCTAATGCGCCTTGAATTGAGATACCTTGTAACTCTTCTTCGGCGCTACGCACATTAGCCGTAAGGGCTACAATAGGTAACTTATCAAAATGGCTATCGGCACGGATCTGCCTTGCTACTTCATCGCCATTAATATCTGGCAGTTGCATATCTAGCAGTACTAAATCCAGATCATCCTCAGTTTCAACAAACGACAATGCATCTTCACCGGTTTCAGCCCAGATAACTTCATGGCCGCGTTGCTCAAGTAAGTTAGTGGCGATTTCAGCATTAAGCGGCACATCTTCAACTAGCAAGATATTCAAACTACGGCCAACATAACTTTGTTCAGCCGGAGCAATACAAAGGGCCAGCGGTATTTCAACCACAAAGCAACTGCCCTCCCCTTCGGTACTGCTCACATGTAACTGTCCTTTCATTGCAGTAACCAATGCCTTAGTGACAGCTAAACCGATACCTGATCCTATCGCATTAGTACCATTTAAATCTGGCGCTTTATAATACATATCAAAAATACGATGTAATTGCTCTTGTGGAATACCTTGCCCGGTATCTGTTACTTTCATGACTAACCACGCGCCATCCGCACGGTTTTCCCGAACACACGCTAATTGAACTTTACCTTGTTGGGTAAATTTAACCGCATTATTTATTAAATTCCACACCACTTGGCGTAATCGGGTCGGATCTAGTTGCGCATAAATATCCAACATACCTTTGCGCTTAATTTCAAACTCTAGGCCTTTTTGTTCAGCAATTAATCCAGCAAAGTTAACCACATCATTAATAAAGTCGGAAACATTTATTGAGTCGGTAACAATATCGAGTTGCTCGCGGTCTATTTTATCTAAATCTATAATATCATTAAAAATATTTCCTAATGTTTCAGCACTAGAAAATACTGTATTACACCAACTACGTTGCTGCTTATCCAAGTCGGTGTCTAGCAACATCCGGGTTAAACCCACAATACCATTGAGCGGAGTTCGTAATTCATGACTTAGGGTGGCAATAAATTTCCCCTTGTCTTTATAAGCGGTTTCAAGTGCTTGAGCAGCTTCTTTACGGCTGGTGATGTCGCGGCCAAACGCTAATAAACCAATGTAGTCACCGTCATCATTAATAAATGGGAGCTTGCGCATTTCAAACCAACGGTTTTCATTGCCTACAGGGTATTCAACATCAAGCGTTAATGCGGCGTGAGTTTTTTCGACTTTGTTATCAGTTAGTAATACTTCCGGTAAGAATTGCGTTGGATAAATTTCCTCTGCAGTTTTACCTATTAACTCGTCACTTGATTTACCCATCACCTCTTCAAACATTTTATTACAACCGGCAAAAACACCATTGTTATCACGGTAATAAAATAAATCAGGCGATGAATCAACAATAGAGCGCAGTAACATGCCTTGTTGAGCAAGCTCTTGCTGGGTTTTTTTACGCTCGACGATTTCTCGTCTGAGTTCTTCGATTGCACGGTGTTTGGCATGAAATGCCATTTTACGTTCATCTATCTCTACATTTAAGCGATTGATATTATCTTTTAAAGTTTGATTTAATAATTTTTCTTGCTTGGTGGCACTATCTAAATACGCATAGGAAGCATCTAACTGGCGAATTGAATTGATCAACACACTGATAATAATGGGCGACACTACTGCAGTAAAAAACATTACGGCAAGCACATCAACGAGCATCACCTCGCCCACTGCAACATAATAAAACATACACGACAATATTAATGCCAAGACTAATAGTAATGCATAACAGATAGTTGCGGTTTTGAATTCACCGAATCGAGTAATTAAACTGGAAAGTGTTCGAGCCCATGGACTCAAAGAGGAATCGATCATATATAAATCTGTCTCTTAACTATACATATAAGTATATAAAAAATCAGCTGACTACACAGCTACAAAAAAACCACTAGTGCTAATATGTTAGCATTTTTGCATTAACTATTTTCATGTTCCGCGACGAAAACAGAAAATTTTCATCTACCACGTATTTTTTATTTATTTCGTGTAAAATATCGCGCTTTACAATTGCCAATAACGAGATTTTTCATGCAAAGCAACATGCCCGATATAGCAGATACGGCTCCCGCCTTACAAACAGGTAAATTAGACTGGGTTGGTATGGCTGATATTGAACTGCCTTTTTTATTTGAATCTCGTGATCTTGCGCCTA
Organism: Pseudoalteromonas sp. SR44-5; assembly: GCF_014163675.1. Classification (NCBI taxonomy): domain Bacteria; kingdom Pseudomonadati; phylum Pseudomonadota; class Gammaproteobacteria; order Alteromonadales; family Pseudoalteromonadaceae; genus Pseudoalteromonas; species Pseudoalteromonas sp. SR44-5. The sequence goes on along the minus strand of NZ_JACJDT010000001.1, from coordinate 54,675 downwards.
TTAATGTCAACGCTAAAGCTCGTGCTTTTGTTAATCTTCACAAAGAAGACGCAAAAGGTATTCATATGTCGCGGTTATTTTTAGCGCTCGATACCTTATCAACTGAGCAGCAGGTAAACCCCACAACGATTGCTCAAGCACTAGATACTTTTATTTCCAGCCATGAAGGGTTATCGGATCAAGCTAAAATTGAATTTAAGTTTGAACTACCGCTGCGCAGAAAATCACTCCTTAGCGGCAAAGCGGGTTGGAAAAGCTACCCGTTAACCATAGTGGCAAAAATTGACCGCGGTGTACTTAGTTTTGAGTTAAGCCTTGATGTAACTTACTCATCAACTTGCCCATGCTCAGCGGCATTAGCTCGCCAACTTATTCAACAAGCCTTTGTTGAAAAGTTTCAGCAGCATACTCTTAGCCATGAAGAAGTGGTCAACTGGCTTGGCAGTACCGATGGCATAATCGCCACACCGCATTCTCAACGCTCTATTGCCAATGTAAAAGTCAAACTAGATAGCAGCATCCGTGAGTTTGATATTTTAAGCTTGATCAATACTCTTGAAGATGAGCTTAAAACCCCTGTACAAGCGGCAGTTAAGCGTGAAGATGAGCAAGAATTCGCCCGTTTAAATGGTCAAAATCTGATGTTTTGTGAAGATGCTGCGCGTAAAATCAAAGCCGTGTTAGAAGATGCACAATACGCCGATTACTGGTTACAAATAAACCATTATGAATCTCTGCATGCCCATGATGCTGTAGCGATTGCAGTAAAAGGAATTGCTGGCGGATACCAGCCATAACTTAGCTGTTATAAAGTGTAACTTCATTACAACTGGGCACGTAAATTGCTAAGTAATTTATAGTGTCAATTTGTTGTTGTGGAGTTACCGTATGGAATTCGCTTTATTATCAATTTTAGTATTAGTCGTAGGGGCATCTGTTGTTGCGTCAAAGTTTACCGATGATGGCGGAAACCCTTACCCATTCACGCGTAAAACCAGTGTATTTACGCAAGTTGAAAGCTCATTTTTAAACCTTTTAGAACGTGCTGTAGGCGATCAATATAAAATTGTTAGCCGTGTAAAATTAATCGATATCATTGATTGTAAAAAAGGTTTATCTGCTAAAGCTAAACGTGCTGCAATCGCTAAAGCAAAAAACAAACAACTGGATTATGTGCTGATTGATAAAGAAAAGATGACGATTGTGGCAGCGGTTGACTTAGTAAACAACGCCAATAAAGATGGTCATAAAGCACAACGAGACTGGTTTGTTAATGGTGCACTTGAAGCTGCTGGCATTCCACATATCCGTATGAAAGTTAAATCTGGCTATCGGCCATCAGAAGTACGCGAAGCAATTATGTTTAAGCTTGGCAAGCCGACAGCACAAAGTAGTCGCCCGACACGCAACCGTGTTACTAAGCCGGCGGTACTATCTCCTTCGCAAGCTAAAGCCCATTCCACAGCTTTAGCTGAAATATAAGTTTTCTTAAACGATAAAATGCGAGCTTTTAAGCTCGCATTTTTGTTTTTTATCGCTAACTTCACGTATAATCTAAACATCTAATTAGAGGAATTTAAAATTATGAATGTCGGTATTATTGGCGCGATGGAGCCAGAAGTTAAAATTTTGCGTGAAGCAATGCAAAATCCACAAATTCTAACTAAAGCAGGTTTCACTTTTTATACAGGTGAATTAGCTGGTAACACTGTGACTTTAGTGCAATCAGGTATTGGTAAAGTCGCCTCTAGTATTGCAACAACGTTATTGATTGATAATTTTCAACCAGACTGTGTGATCAACACAGGCTCTGCCGGTGGTTTTGATCCATCTCTGAGTGTTGGCGACGTGGTAATTTCATCTGAGGTACGTCATCATGATGTTGATGTAACCGCTTTTGGTTATGAAATTGGCCAAGTACCACAGATGCCTGCTGGTTTTGCCGCTCACCCTAAATTAATCGAGGCTGCACAACAAAGTGTTGAAAGCATCAGTGACGTGAAGACCCTGATCGGCTTAATTTGTACTGGCGATTCATTTATGTGTGATCCGGTGCGTATTGATAAAGCCCGCGCGGACTTCCCTACTATGTTAGCTGTAGAAATGGAAGGCGCTGCCATTGCACAAGTATGCTTTTCTTTAGCTACACCGTTTGTAGTGATCCGTTCAATGTCTGATATTGCAGGTAAAGAGTCACCACAGTCATTTGAAGAATACCTAGAAACCGCTTCAATAAACTCATCAAAAATGGTGGTCGCATTACTAGAAAAGCTGACTACGGTAACGCTATAAGGTGTTACTCAATTTAGTTCAGCAACATTTGGACTTTATTGTATTTATATTAGCGCTCCTTGCTGAGCGCTTTTTACCTTTGGTAAGCTGGTATCACCCAAATACATTTTTAATTGCGGTATTTAGAGCACTTGGGAAACGCGTTTTTCGAAAGAGTGAACCTGCAAGTTACCAATATTTGTCCTCTTCGTTATGTTTCACCTTAGTCATTTTAGTGATCATGACCTTGGTAATCTTACTGCTTGAATTTGCATATTACCCTGAACTATTAGCTGGGTTAATTTTATACCTCAGCCTAGAGTGGCGAAGTGTAGAAAGTAAAGCGCTGCGTATTGCACGACTCGTTAAACAAAATCAAAAGTCTACAGCCCGAGAGTTATTAAAACCACTACTTGCTCGCCAGGTTGATAAATTATCAGGCCCTGGTCTTTGCAAAGCCATTATGGAAACGCTGATCTTAAGAGTGGCTCGTCATTACTTTAGCGTTATTTTCTTTTATTTACTATTAGGCCCTATGGCTGCACTGGCTTATCGCTTACTGACTTTGATCCACCAAGCTTGGCGCAAAGATATTTTGCCTAATAGCCCATTTTTAAAATCACTCAGTTGGCTATTATATATTCTTGAGTGGTTACCTACGCGGATATTGGCGCTGACTGTTGCAGCAAGTAAAGCCAGTAAATTGAGCGTTCATTATATTAAGCATTATGGACGGCATTTTTATCAAACAAATAGTGGCTGGTTATTAAGTTGTTGTTCGGCCTCTGTTGGTGTGCAACTCGGTGGCCCTGCCATATACCAAGATACTCGATTTGATAAAATGCGTATTGGTACTGAGCGTTTACCACAGGCTGATGATATTGCGGTATTGATCAATCGGCTAAATCAAGCGCGTGGCTTTTGGTTACTGGTTATATTTGGCATCGAAATCATTAAAACAATGTTGTAGATCACAAAGAGTAAAAAACCAGCCGAAGCTGGTTTTTAAAACTGAATTTTCATTCTTTACCTATTAAGCACAGGTAATATTTGCAAACTTACGTTTGCCAACTTGATAAATAGCTGTGCTGCCTTTTGCAATTTCAAGCTTAGTATCAGTGACCTTTTCTTCGCCATTGATTTTAACTGCGCCTTGTTTGATCATTCGCATAGCTTCTGACGTACTCGCAACTAAGCCTGCTTCTTTAAGCAAATTAGTAATAAATACGGTATCTTCATCAATCGTTACTGTCATATCTGGGATATCATCCGGTAACGCATTTTTTTGAAAACGTTTAATAAAATCTTCATGCGCACCAACAGCTGCTGCATCGCTGTGAAAACGAGCAATCATTTCTTTTGCTAAATCGATTTTAATATCACGCGGATTAGTACCTTGTGCAACCTTTTCTTTAAGCGCAGCAATTTCGTCAATTGATAAGCTACTTAGCAAATCATAATAACGCCACATCAGCTCATCACTAATAGACATGATCTTACCAAACATATCGTTAGGAGCATCAGTAATACCAATGTAGTTACCTAATGACTTAGACATTTTTTGCACACCGTCGGTGCCCTCAAGTAAAGGCATCATTAATACGGTTTGTGGCTTTTGGCCTTCGTCTTTTTGTAGCTCTCGACCCATTAATAGATTAAAGCGTTGATCAGTACCACCGAGCTCAACATCAGCTTCAAGCGCAACTGAATCCCAACCTTGCACTAATGGATACAAAAACTCATGAATCGCAATTGATTGTCCGCCAGCATAACGCTTTTTAAAATCATCACGTTCTAGCATACGAGCAACAGTTTGACGTGCTGCTAGCTTGATCATCCCTGCAGCGCCTAAATTCTCCATCCAAGTTGAATTAAAAGCAACCGTGGTTTTAGCCGGATCCAGAATTTTAAATACTTGTTCTTTATATGTTTCAGCATTTGCCAATACATCTTCACGGGTTAGTGGCTTACGAGTTACATTTTTACCCGTTGGGTCACCAATCATACCGGTGAAATCACCAATTAAGAAAATCACTTCATGACCTAAGTCTTGGAAGGTTTTCATTTTATTAATTAGCACAGTGTGACCTAAGTGTAAGTCAGGTGCAGTTGGATCAAAACCAGCTTTGATCTTTAGCTTTTTACCAGACTTTAGCTTTTCGACTAACTCGTCTTCAATTAATATTTCTTCAGCACCGCGTTTTATCTCTGCTAGAGCGGTTTGTAAGTCCACTATGTATTACTCCAAAAAATTCAGTCAATCTGGTGATTCTAGCGTAAATCCGCGCCAGTTTAAATCTACAAAACACTGGTATTAACGCTTTATTAAGTATATCCTGCAATATTAGTGATTAATTATCTTGACAGCAGGAAAAGGCACGTTATGGTTCGCGTTGTGCACACTCTCCCAAAAAAACACAAATTGCTTATTCTAGGCTTGGTTTCTGCTATTGCTGCTTTAACACTCATTCCTTCAGAAAAAGCCACCGCCTCTAAAGACAATAGCGCTGATGCGCTAGAAATTGGCAAGCGCTACGAATTACAAATTAAAGTTGATGATAACGAAAAATTAACTGAATTAAATTCGCAAGAAGATGCAGCAAAATTCCCAGAATACAATCTAGTCGATTTTGAAGTAAAGAACGGTGACAATTTAGCACTTATTTTCAAACGCGCCGGCTTTTCAGCGCAAACCGTTCATAAACTGCTTAATACCAATGCAGAAACACGTAAACTTAGTAAAATTCACCCTGGTGAAACATTAAGCTTTGCTACCGCCGAAGATGGTTCTTTGGCACAGTTACGTTATGTGATTTCAAAAACAGATACCCTATTCGTTACATTAAATGAAGAAGGTAACTACGATACGTCTATTGATAGTAAAGAAATTGAAACATTAACTAAATCAACAGGCGGAGAAATTACCAACAGCTTTTGGACCTCAGGTATTGCTGCTGGTTTAAGTGAACGGCAAATAATGAACTTTGCTGACATATTCGGTTGGGATGTGGATTTTGCCAATGATATCCGTAAAGGCGATCAATTTGGTTTAATCTATGAATCGCATTATGTTGATGGCGAGTTTATTGGCACAGGTAAAATTATAGCTGCTGAGTTTATTAACCAAGGTCAACGTTACGCGGCTATTCGTCACAGCGATGGTACTTTTTACACGCCTGAAGGGCGTAGTATGAAAAAAGCATTTTTACGTGCACCGGTTAACTTTAAATATATAAGCTCAAGCTTTAATCCGCGTCGCTTACACCCTGTAACAGGACAAGTAAGAGCACACCGTGGGATTGACTACGCAGCTCGTACTGGAACGCCAGTAGTTGCCTCTGGTAATGGTAAAGTAATTAAAGCCGGATACAGTAAGTATAATGGTAACTATATATTTATTAGTCACGGCACACAGTACGTCACTAAATACCTACACCTTAACAAGAAACTAGTTAAAACTGGTCAAAAAGTTAAGCAAGGTCAACAAATTGGTACTGTCGGCTCCACAGGTCGTGTAACAGGCGCACACTTACACTACGAGTTTTTAGTTAACGGCGTTCACCGTAACCCTAAAACGGTTAAGTTACCGAAGTCAGAGCCACTGCCTCGCGACGAGCTTGCTAAGTTTAAACCAATCGCAGATAACTTCTTAGCGCAGCTAGAGCGCAACCGAGAGCTACAGTTAGCGCTTAAGTAAAGCGGTCAGCGAAAAATATAAGCCGTTGTTATGTAAATAGCAACGGCTTTTTGTTGAACTGTTTGATGTGATGCGCTCCGGTTGTATTCGCAAATTAATGTTGCAATAGAACTTGCATGTGCTGCCTCATATCTACTTTTATAGTTTTGAAAGTTAAGCAAACGTCACCTGATAAACGGCTATGAGCGAAAATTGAATATTTTATTGATTGAAATTTAGCCATGCGATTATTAATATCGCAATTTTCTCCGATAACATTAGTGACCGCCGTTTTGGTGTGCTAAAAAACCACCAAAATGGGACAAATAGATTGTTACGTTTCAGAATGAGCATTGAAGATATAAACAAAAAAGCCAAATCATTAATAGATGAAACTTGGAAAGATAACTCCAAGTGGCATCAAAACTTTGATGAGGCAAAAAGCATTCTTGAGCAAGTCTTACATAACCATACTGATGATGAGCTAACTCTCATAAACTATGGAACTGTTCTATGTGATATGGGCAAACATCAAGAAGCGGCTGAATATTTTAAAAAAGCAATAGATCAAGGCAGTAATAACAAACATGCATTTTACAATTTAGGTGTAGCGCTTATGAATTGTTCAACTGACGAAAATGCAATGTTCTACATGAAAAAAGCAAAATCAAAACAAGCTTGTGCTCTAACCTGGGAGGCTTACTTTGATCCAATGGGGCACTAATAACTTAACAAGATGGGTTTATTATCCATACAAAGCGTTTAAACATCGTTCAGACCATGTGGCCTTCACGGGAAACCCAAAGCTGCGTGACTGTTGTGGGATCGCAGAGTAACGAGCATAGATAAATATTCAAAGATTGATATCTACCGTTACAATTTTTTCGTTGTGTTTCGCGGTGCTCAACCCAACCTACACAGTCCATTTAAACACGAGCTTATCACTTACAACTTAAAGCTTACCGCTCCTAGACCTTAAAACTGGCAGCTACGCTCTACCTCACCAACACATAAATCAATTGCACAACCAATGAAATCATCACTAATGGCCAAATGTATTTGGCGTATTTAGTCGCACCATCTAGGCCCATTTTAGACTGATACTTTTCAAGTAGTGGCACAAGAATGATTAATGCAACAAACAGTGAAATTAAAATCACGAAGATATTCATACCATTCCTATTTAATAAAATATCTATCGAGTATACCTAGGGTCTGTTTATCTTTCGAGGTTAAATTTGCAGCTGCGCGTTTGGTTTTTAGGCAAGGCAGAGCCTATGTAGTGTGGTTATTCCCCATAAATAGGAGATAACTCGGCATAAATGCCAAACACGCGCTGCCCGAAGGGTTCTGCCTAGGGGCGATTAACTCTTTGTTGCTCGATTTTTACTTAGCCCACTAGGTTACAAATCTCGCGCCGTGATTAAATCGCCCCTAGTTTGAACAAATTTTAACCCTGAAAGGTCAACAGACCCTAAGCGCAAAAAAAAAGCGCAGTAAATACTGCGCCAGTCGGTTGGAAGTAAAAGTTACCTCACCATACTCAGCTCGCTGGGTATGGTTTAAGATTTGTTTAACCTACCAGAGCTAACAAGATACCTGCAGCCACAGCACTACCCAGTACTCCCGCAACATTTGGTCCCATTGCATGCATTAATAAGAAATTATGCGGATTATTCTCCAGACCCACTTTATTAACTACGCGTGCAGCCATTGGCACAGCTGATACACCAGCCGCGCCGATGAGTGGATTGATTGGTGATTTAGAGAACTTGTTCATACCTTTTGCCATAAATACACCTGAAGCTGTACCAATTGCAAAAGCCAAGGCGCCGAGTACCAAAATACCAATTGTTTCTACGGTTAAAAACTTATCTGCAGCAAGCTTAGAGCCTACAGCTAAACCAAGGAAAATAGTGGTGATATTTATGATCTCGTTTTGTGCACTATTACTTAAACGGTCAACCACACCAGACTCTCGCATCAAGTTTCCTAAACAGAACATGCCTACCAGTGGCGTTGCTGCAGGTAAAAACAAAATCGTTAAACTCAATACCATTAACGGAAAAATAATTTTTTCCTTTTTTGATACGGTGCGTAACTGTGGCATTTGAATTTTACGTTCTTCTGGTGTGGTTAAAGCCCGCATAATTGGCGGCTGAATAATTGGCACCAACGCCATATATGAGTATGCAGCTACGGCGATAGCACCCAATAAATCAGGAGCAAGTTTTGAGGCTAAGAAGATTGCCGTCGGGCCATCTGCACCACCTATAATCGCAATTGCTGACGCATCTTGTAAAGAAAACTCAAAACCTGGTACATAGTTTAGTAAAATTGCGCCAAACAAGGTTGCAAAAATACCAAACTGAGCTGCAGCACCTAGCAATAACATACGAGGATTAGCTATCAAGGCACTAAAATCAGTGAGTGCACCAACACCCATAAATATTAATAATGGGAATACACCGGTATCAATCCCAATATGATAAACGTAATACAGCAAACCACCGGGGTCTGATAAGCCCGCTACGGGGATATTTGTTAATATTGCCCCAAAGCCAATTGGTAATAATAATAACGGCTCAAAGTTGCGCGCAATTGCCAGATACAACAATAAACACCCTACTGCGATCATAATAAGCGCAGGAAATGTAAAATTAGCAATACCTGTTGCTTGCCAGAGGTTTAATAATGCTTCCATCCTCTGAGCTCCTAAGCTAGTGCTATCATAGCGTCACCCGTTGCCACTGAATCACCTTCAGCAACAAGAATTTCAGCAATAGTACCGGTGTGGGTTGCACGAATTTCAGTTTCCATTTTCATCGCTTCCATGATGATCACTACATCGCCTTCATTTACCGTTTGACCCGCTTTCACCTTGATTTTAAAGATGTTACCAGCAAGTGGAGCGTTAAGTGTTTCGCCGGAAGCAACTGACGCCGATTGTGGAATATGCTCACTATCTTTAAGTGTTACTTCTTTAAGCTCACCGCCTTGTGCAACCACTACATCATAAACTTTACCATCTACTTTTACGCTGTACTGCTCTGCTTTTACTGTGTTGCTGTTACTTTTTTTATTGCTAACTGGTTGTTCTTTATTAGCAGATTCAGCACTTGGCACAGCTTCGAATGCATCTGGGTTATTACGATTCTTAATGAATTTCAACCCAATTTGTGGGAATAATGCATACGTTAACACGTCATCAATCTGCTCATCCGCTAAGCTTAAACCTTGCTCTTGTGCTTCTTTTAATAGCTCAGCTTGGAGTATTTCTAGTTCTGGTTGCAATAAATCAGCTGGGCGGCAAGTAATGACTTCTGCGCCATTAAGTACGCGCTCTTGTAACTCTTTATTCATCGGCGCAGGAGTTACGCCATACTCACCTTTTAGCACTCCGGCAGTTTCTTTGGTGATAGTTTTATAACGCTCGCCCGTCAATACGTTTAATACTGCTTGTGTACCAACAATTTGTGATGTTGGTGTAACTAACGGTAAATAACCTAAGTCTTCACGTACACGTGGGATCTCAAGTAATACTTCATTCAATTTATCCGCAGCACCTTGCTCTTTAAGCTGGTTTTCCATATTAGTTAACATGCCACCAGGCACTTGCGCTAATAAAATACGGCCATCAACACCTTTTAAGCTGCCTTCAAACGCGGCATATTTTTTACGAACATCACGGAAATAAGCAGCAATCTCTTCGAGTTGATTTAAATCCAGCTCAGTATCACGTTCAGTACCTTCAACAATCGATACAATCGTTTCAGTTGCGCTGTGCCCGTAAGTCATACTCATTGATGAAATTGCGGTATCAAGCATATCAATACCAGCATCAATCGCTTTTTGGTAAGTAGCAGTACTTAAACCTGTTGTGGCATGACACTGCATTGCAATTGGGATAGAGACTGTTTCTTTTAACGCTTTGATTAACTCTTCTGCATCGTATGGTTTAAGCAAACCGGCCATGTCTTTAATACAAATTGAATGACAGCCTAACTCTTCAAGCTGCTTGGCAAGCGTTAACCACATATCAAGTGTATGAACCGGGCTTACTGTGTACGAAATTGTACCTTGTGCATGTGCGCCAACTTTAATTGCAGCTTTAATAGCCGTTTCAAGATTACGAACATCGTTCATCGCATCAAAAATACGAAACACATCAACACCATTTTTGTGCGCTCGCTCTACAAATTTTTCAACAACATCATCGGCATAATGACGATAGCCTAAAAGGTTTTGACCACGTAATAACATTTGCTGTTTAGTATTTGGCATAGCTTTTTTAAGAGCACGAATACGCTCCCAAGGATCTTCACCCAAATAACGAATGCATGAATCAAAAGTAGCCCCACCCCATGATTCGATCGACCAATAACCTGCATCATCTAATTTTTGTGCAATCGGTAGCATGTCATCCAAACGCATACGCGTTGCTAATAATGATTGATGCGCGTCCCTAAGTACTAATTCTGTTAATTTTAATTTAGCCACAAGTAACTCCTTATAGTTTTTGTTTATTTTTGTATTGAGCTATGGCTGCACTTATCGCAGCGATGTGTTCACTTGATACACCTGATGCTTTGATTGACGGTGTACGCGTTGGCGTTGTTGCAACCGGCTGTTCAAAACGACTCGCTAATTTAGACATAATGGTAATTGCTGAAATCAACAACGAAAGAAAAACGAAAACGCCCACCATCCCGGTGATCATTAAGTTTGCTGCTGTAGCAAGTAACTGACCTATATCCATCCTGCTCCCCCCTGATTATTTCCACCCAGCCCCGCTAGGTAAAAAATCACTTTATTTAAATAATTATGCAACAATCATAACAAAGAAAAAGACCAAGTCCAACACTTTGTAAATTGGTAAAACCAATTAATACAAAGCTAACATATGCTCAGCAAAGTTAACACTCTACATTTTGCTATAATTTCATAGGATATAGATGATAAAAATACTGAATATAGCTATAACTTATAAGTAAAAGCTTATCCGCAGCTGGAAAACCTACCGACTGAACGACTGAACAACCGCTTGATTAAATACAAAATGGCTCAAAAATGAAATTGGTCTTACCAAAAAACGACTTAAATATTGATTTTTAGAGCGTCGAGTATAAGTTACAGATAAAGCTGTAAATAATTCCCACCTAATTTATGAAGAGAAATGAAATAAACCCCTATGATATTGATAATAAAGGATTTAAATACATGGCATGTAACTAGCATTATTTACTCCGAACAAATTTACAAACCAAGGAGACGACAATGTTACGCTGGACAATTACATTTCTAGTTATTGCACTTATTGCTGCAGTGTTAGGTTTTGGTGGTATCGCAGGTGCCGCAGCAGGAATTGCTAAGATTATCTTTTTTATCTTTATTGTATTGTTAGTTATTTCACTCGTTTCAGGTGCATTGCGCGGCAATGTCCCTAAGTGATAACAATTTATTTTAAATAACAACACATTTATTATTTTTACAAGGAATTACATTATGAAATCGACAACTATTAAAACCGCTGTGATCGCTTTATTCGCTAGTTTTTTTATCATGGGTTGTGAAGACAATCATGCAGAAGAGGCCGGTGAGCGCATCGATGAAGCTGTTACCGACGTACAAAACAAAGTAGAAGACGCCTGTGAAGAAGTAAAAGAAGGCGTTAACGCTAAAGAGACTAACTGTTAATAAATATATTCAAGATTAAAAAGCGGCTTCCGAAGCCGCTTTTTTATTTAAGCTACTGTTTAAAAACAATCTTTTTATCTACCCTGCCGTATTTCATTCGTTTTACATTTCAAACTTTTCAAAATTTTATATTTTGACGCTTTAAATTATTTGTATGTCCCAACTTAATGACTATCTTTAAAAAGCTAAGAGGAAGCATCTGCAATGTGCTTCCTGTTGTATTTAGCCTAATTATTATAAATATTTGGGAGATTACAATGTTAAAAAGTAGAATTTCATCTGCAGTGAAATATGCACTTAGTGCAGGGGTTGTCTCAACCGCACTCATCTATTCACCACTTTCCACAGCACAAGAAACTGAAGTCGACAAAGACGTCGAAGTTATTTCTGTTACAGGTAGCCGTATTCGCCAACCAGGAGCTGTTTCCGCTAGTCCTATCATTTCCATTGGAGAAAAAGAACTTGGTTTTCAACAAGAACCTGAAGTTGAACAAATATTAAGAAACTTACCAGCAACAGTACCTGGTGATGGTAGTAACGTTAATAATGGTTCTGGCGGTGCAGCTACAATAAACTTACGCGGTCTTGGTGCTCAACGCTCATTAGTATTAATGAATGGCCGTCGTATGATCCCATATAACTATAATGGTGCCGTAGATAGTTCAACCATCCCCAGTGCATTAATTGAACGAATTGATATTGTTACCGGTGGAGCATCTGCCGTTTATGGTTCTGATGCAATAGCGGGCGCTGTCAACATAGTGCTAAAAGATGATTTCCAAGGGGTGGTTTTTGACGCCAAACATTCAGAAACTGGCGATGGTGACGGTGATAAAGACAGCTTCAGTATTACTCTGGGTTCTAATCTTGAAGATGACAAAGGTAATGTAGTGTTATCGCTAGGTTGGACACAACGAGATCAAATTTTATTAGGTGATAGACCATTAGGCCTGCTAGGAATTGAAACTAAAACGGGTGCTAACTATGAACAATTCTTAAATGGCGAGCCGCCAATCCCAGCTCCTGATGCATGTAGTGGTCCAAACTCCGTCGAAAGTGGTGGATCTACCACCGCTTTTCCTACTCGATTTACAATTGTTGGTGCTGGCGGTAATGGTAGTGGCCAATTCAGAAATGATGGCACATTAGCCGCTACTGAGTGTAGTGTATTCAACTTCAACCCATACAACTTCTATCAAACACCATCTGAACGCTATTCAGCAACAGCTATTGGTAATTACTACCTGACAGATGATCACCAAGTTTATTCATCTGTGAACTTTACTAATACCAGTGTTGATACCCAAGTAGCTCCTTCTGGTACTTTTGGATCTGTGTTCAATTTACCATTAGCCAATCCATTAATAGGCGATCAAGCAAGGCAATTTATGATCGATGGCGCTACGGCTGCTTTAGGTGAAGGAAGTTTAGATACATCTAATTGGCAAGACATAAATGGCAATGGTATTGTTGATGAAGCTGACTACCTGTCAGTTCAACTTAGAAGACGTACATTAGAGCTTGGCGCTCGAACAGAACGATTTGACAGCACTCAATTTCAAATGGTGACTGGGGTTACAGGTTACTTTTTAGATGATTGGCAATATGATGCAAGCTATCAATATGGTGAATCTAACCGAACAACTGTTCGTGGTGGTTACACCAACTTAACTAACATTCAAAACGCGCTTGATACTACAGATGGCGTTACTTGTAAAAATGGTGATTCTAGTTGTGTTCCTATCAACTTATTTGGTGGTTTTGGTTCAATCACCGAAGAAATGGCAGGTTATGCACAAGCAATTGCATTGCAACAACAAAAATACAGCCAAGAAGTTTTCACTGCTAGTGTAAATGGCTCATTCGACTTTATTGAAATTCCGGGCGCTGGCGCACCACTGGCAATGAGTTTTGGCTATGAAAAGCGTAAAGAAAAAGGCTTATTTGAGCCTGACGAATGTTTAAAGCTTGCTCCAGCAAGCTGCCAAGGTGGTGCTGGCGGTAATCAACTTCCAATCTCTGGCGGTTTCTCCGTTGATGAGTTATTTATGGAAGGCTACTTGCCGGTATTAGATGGGTTACCAGGTGCTGAAACGCTTGATGTTGAGTTTGGTTTTCGTTGGGCTGATTATGATACAGTTGGTAGCAATGAAACCTGGAAGTTAGGCTTTAATTGGCGTCCAGTCAGCGATATTTTAGTCCGCGTCATGCAACAACAAGCTACTCGTGCACCTAATGTTGGTGAGATTGCATCCCCTGTAGTCACAGGATTAGATAATGCTCAAAGTGACCCGTGTTCAGTAGCTAATGCAGGTAATATTGATGAAACATTAAAACAGCTTTGTATATCAACTGGAATGACTGAAGCGCAAGTTGGTAATGTGCAAAATGTTATTTCAGGGCAAGTACAAGTTATTAGCGGTAGTGATCCTCTGAATCCTCCGGGGGCCGAAGAAGCAGACACATTTACAGCAGGTATTGTGTGGACGCCTGAGTTTGATGCGCTTGAAAACTTTACAATCACATTAGATTACTATGATATTGATATTAGTAATATTATTGGCAACTTTTCTGCTCAAGAAATTCTTGATGCTTGTTATGTACTTGGCGATACCAATGAGTGTGCAAAAATAAATAGAATTGGTGGTGATTTAACAATTGCTGGAGCTGGTATAGAACAGTTCACCACTAACTTGAAAAGCCAACGTGCTGAAGGTATCGAACTTGGTTTTAACTTTGCTGTACTAATGGACGAAATGGGCGAATTGCAATTTTCAGGTAATATCAATAAATATCTAACACAGGAGTCACAAAGCTCAGACACAGCTAGAATAATCGATTGTAAAGGTTACTTCAGTACCAGTTGTGACCCTGTATCAGAGCTTCGTTGGGTGCAACGTACTAGCTGGGTATGGGAAGATTTAACAATGTCATTACAATGGCGTCATATAGATGGCGTTGAAGTAGAGCCGATTGAAGCCCCGAATGTTTTTGAAGATTTTAGAAGCATTGACAGCTACGACTACTTTGATTTATTTGCTAGTTATTACGCAACAGAAAACATTGTAGTTAATTTCGGTATAGATAATATTTTTGAAAAAGAACCACCTGTCGTTGGTGGTGAAGCTGGCGATACCAGCTCTAACTCAGGTAATACATTCCCAAGTAACTATGATGTACTTGGCCGCAAATTTAAAATGGGCATTAAAGTCCAATTTTAAATAAATCCTTTCAGTTGCATTAACATGCACCGCACTTTATGCGGTGCATGTTTATAATTTATTACAATGGCTATGCTCTCGCTTCTAGCATTAGTCGCTTCATGTCACGTACTGCTTTATCTAATCCATCAATGGCTGCGCGCGCTATAATTGCGTGACCAATGTTTAATTCGTAAATTTCTTTCATAGCAGCAATCGGTTTCACGTTATGATAATGAAGACCGTGGCCGGCGTTTACTATCAAACCCAAACTTGCTGCATACTTTACGCCTTGATGAATATGCTCAAGTTGTTTTTGTATCTCGGTATCAGTTTGCGCATCCGCATAAGCGCCAGTATGAATTTCAACATAAGGGGCATTACAGGCTTTAGCTGCATCTAGTTGTGCTTTGTCTGCATCGATAAATAATGATACTTTAATACCGGCGTCAGTTAATTTTGCTGTCGCGGCTTTAATCTTATCTAGATTACCAACAACGTCTAAACCGCCTTCGGTGGTCAACTCTTCGCGTTTTTCTGGTACTAAGCAAACATAAGCTGGCTTAACATCTAAAGCAATATCAATCATTTCATCTGTAACCGCTATTTCAAGGTTCATTCGTGTTTGGATTGTTTTAGCCATCACATACACGTCACGATCTTGAATGTGACGACGGTCTTCACGTAAATGAATAGTGATCCCATCAGCGCCAGCATGCTCAGCAACACTCGCAGCATGTACTGGATCTGGGTAATTTGTACCCCGAGCTTGGCGTAAGGTAGCAATATGATCAACGTTTATACCCAAAAGAATATCTTTCATTTTTTTACCTGTAAAAATAACGGTTAAAAATACCGTATTAAGATTGTTGGTGAATACCCAAACTATTTGGATATAAACAGCTCGCGACTTTTTAATGGTTTTTTGCCTAATAAAGGCTTCATTAAATGACGACTTAATTGTTTTGCCATATATAACACATCCGGCGCACTAAAGTCATGAGCTGCAATTGCATTTAACTGCGCGCCAGAAAAGCCACTGCCTTGATTTTCTTGGGCAACAAAGCCGTATTCAGCAAAGTAACTATACGTTTGCTCTGCCGAAATTGGATCGCCTGCGGCATCAAAACTAAAGTCAACGCCATAGCCTAATAATTCTAATAGTTGAAATTCATAAGAACGTAATACAGCTTGTAAATTAGGGTGCTGGTTAAGCTGTTGTAGGTGAGTTTTATACAATTGATAGGCATGATCAATCGGTTCATTAATTGGTACAATGCGGTTGGTTAGTTCATTGAGGTAAAACCCACAATAAAGCTGATCCCCAACTAGTGTGGATTGCGTGCCATGTAGTTCAAATCGTTGGATATATTTCAGGTCGTGTTTACCGGTATAATTTACCAGTAAGGCTTGGAAGGGTTGTAACTGAGCTTTGTATTTTGTTGCTTGGCGACCGCTAATTCGCGCCAGCATGCGCAACTGGCCAACGCCTTCTACTAACATATCAAGCATTACTTGTGAGTCACTAAAAGGACGTCGGTGTAATAAATATGCCGTGTAGAAGTCGCTATCCATAAATATCGCTTAGGCTATTAATCTTCACCATAGCCTAAACTGCGAAGTGCTCTCTCGTCGTCAGCCCAACCTGATTTAACCTTCACCCAAAGTTCTAAAAACACTTTATTATCAAGCATTTCTTCGAGATCTTTACGGGCTTCGCGGCCAATCACTTTAAGCTTTTCGCCTTTATTACCAATAACCATACGTTTTTGCGTTTCACGCTCAACTAAAATCAAGCCATTGATATGCCAAATGCCATTTTCTTGCCATTTAAATTGCTCAATTTCAACGGTAACTGAGTAAGGAAGCTCCTCACCCATAAAGCGCATCAACTTTTCACGGATCACTTCGGCTGCCATAAAGCGCATTGAACGATCTGTTACGTAATCTTCAGGGAAGTAAAATTCACACGGTGGTAAACGCTTAGTTACTTCATCTTTGATCAGGTTGATATTTTTACCTTGAGTCGCAGATACTGGCATAATGCCAACAAAATCAAACTTTTCGCCTAACCACTTCATATGCGGTAGCACAAGGTCACGGTCTTTTACTTGATCAATTTTATTCATCACAAGTAATACTGGTTTGCCATTTTGCTTTACTTTGTTAAGCACCATTTCATCGTCAGCATTCCAGTGAGTACCTTCAACAACAAAAATAACTAGCTCAACATCACCTAATGAACTTGAAGCAGCACGGTTCATTAAACGGTTAATGGCACGCTTTTCTTCAACATGCAGGCCTGGTGTATCAACGTACACGGCTTGGTGCTTACCGACGGTATGAATACCCATAATACGGTGGCGTGTGGTTTGCGGTTTGCGCGAGGTAATACTTACTTTTTGCTCAATAATTTCATTAAGCAAGGTAGATTTACCAACGTTTGGGCGGCCAACAATAGCGACCATGCCACAAAAAGTATCTAAATCACGCGTGTGCGGTTGGATCAATGTATCAAGATTCATTTTTAAGTATCTTCAACGCTTTTTCAGCGGCTTTTTGTTCAGCTTTACGACGAGAACTGCCAACTGAGATGATGCTATCCATACCTTCAACAATACATTCAACCGTGAACGTTTGATTGTGTGCCTGACCTTTAGTATCTACTACAGTATAGCCTGGCAAAGGTAATTTGCGGGCTTGTAAGTATTCTTGTAGTAATGTTTTAGGATCTTTTTGGTTTAAACCTGGCGAAATGGCATCAAGGCGAGATTCGTACCACGCCAAAATCAAGTCTCCACAAACATCAATGCCAGCATCTAAAAATACCGCACCAATAATTGCTTCAACCGCATCAGCTAAAGTTGATTCACGTCTAAAACCACCACTTTTAAGTTCACCCGGCCCTAAGCGTAAGTAATCACCTAGGCCAAACTCTAAACCAAATTCAGCTAAGGTTTGTCCACGCACAAGCGTTGAACGCATGCGGCTAAGATCGCCTTCACGCGCTTTGGGGAACTTACTATATAAAGCATTGGCAATGACAAAGCTTAAAATGGAATCGCCCAAAAACTCTAAGCGTTCATTGTGTTGTCCTTTATGGCTGCGATGGGTCATCGCCTGCTCAAGTAATACTTGATCAATAAAGGTATACCCTATTTTGCTATATAACTCTGTTACATTTTTTTTCATTGTTACTGAATATTACCTAGGCGTTCAAAACGAACACCAGTTGGAACCCAGCCTGGTAAAATGTCATCTGGGCCATTCTCAAATTCAAAACTCATCCATATAAAGACAGCTTTACCCACCAAGTTTTCTTTTGGCACAAAGCCCCATACGCGACTATCTTGGCTGTTATCGCGGTTATCACCCATCATAAAATAATGATCAGCCGGCACTACCCATTCATCAGAACGTGTACCCGGTTGTTGATAGTAACGCCCTTTCATTTCCAGCGCTTCAGGGTTAATTAAAATATTATGTTTTAGCGTAGTCAAATTTTCATCTAACCGAACTAAATCCATAGAGCCTTGCTTAAATTCATCGCGATTAATGATCTCCATGTCAATTTTATTAAATTCATTACACAATAAGTCACCTTGTTGTGTTTGTCCTTGTTCGCAATTTGGCTGAATGTATAAACGCTTATCACGGTAAACGATTTTATCACCCGGTAAACCAATCGCACGTTTAATATAATCGATACTTTCATCTAATGGGTATTTAAATACCACAATATCACCACGTTCTGGCTCTGCCACATCAACTAATTGAGTACGCCAAACAGGGTCTTTCACGCCATACGAATATTTCTGTACTAAGATAAAATCGCCAACTAATAGTGTCGGCATCATTGAACCTGATGGTATTTGAAACGGCTCGAATATAAACGACCTAAAAATCGTAATAGCCGCAATCATCGGAAAAATTGATTTTGCCGTTTCAGTAATCGTCGGTTCTGGCGCAATTAGTGCTGCAGTTTCTTCATCTAGCTCGCCGCCAGCAGAACTTTGCGCAAGAGCTAAGCGTTGCTGCCTTTTTGGTGCAAACATAAAATGGTCAATTAACCAAATTAAGCCTGAACCTAAAGTTAACAACACTAAAAATATTGAAAAATAACCTGCCATGCATTAAATCCTTTATCTTACGTAATTTGGTTAAAAAACTTACTTACCAACTTTAAGAATAGCTAAAAATGCTTCTTGAGGCACTTCAACATTACCTAGTTGCTTCATACGTTTTTTACCATCTTTTTGCTTTTGAAGTAGCTTTTTCTTACGACTCACGTCGCCACCATAACACTTCGCGATTACGTTTTTACGTAACTGTTTAACAGTGGTACGGGCAATAACGTGTGCACCTATTGCCGCTTGAATCGCAATATCAAACATTTGACGAGGAATAAGCTCTTTCAATGCATCAGCTAGTTGACGACCACGCGATTGCGCACTGTCTCTGTGAACAATAATCGCAAGTGCATCAACACGCTCACCATTGATCAAAATATCAACACGTACCATGTCTGATGTTTGAAAGTGCTTAAAGTTATAATCAAGCGAGGCAAAGCCACGACTGGTTGACTTTAACTTATCGAAAAAGTCCATCACCACTTCAGCCATTGGCAGTTCATAAGTAACTGCGACTTGTTTACCGTGATAGTTCATCTTGGTTTGCATACCACGCTTTTCAATACAAAGCGTAATAACACTGCCTAAATACTCTTGTGGTACAAGAATATTAGCTTCAACAACGGGCTCACGAATTTCTAAAATATCATTTACAGCAGGTAAATCAGATGGGTTATCAATCTGAATCGTACCTTCCTTAGTTACAACTTCGTAAATTACCGTTGGTGCGGTGGTAATTAAGTCAATATCGTATTCACGCTCTAAACGCTCTTGAATGATTTCCATGTGCAACATGCCCAAGAAGCCACAGCGAAAGCCAAAGCCAAGTGCTGTTGAATTTTCTGGTTCGAAGAATAACGACGCATCATTTAAGCTTAGTTTATTAAGCGCATCACGGAATGATTCATACTCATCCGAGGCAATTGGAAACATACCGGCATAAACTTGTGGTTTAATTTTTTGAAAGCCCGGTAAGCGCTCAGGTGCTGCATTTTTTTGATGGGTAATAGTGTCACCTACTGGCGCACCATGTATTTCTTTAATACCCGCAATAACAAAACCTACTTCACCAGTTCTTAAAATACCGGTGTTGGTTTGCTTTGGTGTAAAAACACCAACCTGATCTGCAGTGTGTATATGCTCGTTCGACATAATTTTTATCTTGTCGCCCGTTCTTAATTCACCGTGCTTAATACGCACCAGCGATACTACACCTTGATACGGGTCAAACCATGAGTCGATGATAAGCGCCTGTAGCGGCTTGTCTTTATCACCCTCTGGTGGCGGTACGTCCTTAACAATCATTTCAAGAACTTCGGCAATACCCACACCTGTTTTAGCGCTACATTGCACGGCATCTAGGGCATCGATACCAATAATATCTTCAATTTCTTCGGCTACACGAAGTGGATCAGCTTGTGGTAAATCGATTTTATTTAATACCGGAATTACTTCTAAATTCATTTCGATGGCGGTGTAACAATTCGCTAGAGTTTGCGCTTCAACACCTTGACCGGCATCAACAACTAATAATGCACCTTCACACGCTGCTAGTGAACGCGATACTTCATAAGTAAAGTCAACGTGTCCAGGGGTGTCGATAAAGTTAAGTTGGTAAGTCTCACCATCGTTGGCTTTATAATTTAGAGTTACACTTTGCGCTTTAATGGTGATACCACGCTCGCGCTCAATATCCATTGAATCCAATACTTGCTTTTGCATTTCGCGGTCTGTTAAACCACCACAAACTTGGATCAAACGATCTGAAAGGGTCGATTTACCGTGGTCAATATGGGCGATGATCGAAAAATTACGGATATGCTTCATAAACTGGATTCTAAACTTCTATTTTAATGGACTGAGTGTATAAAGCCGTAATTTTACATTTAATTGGCTTCAATCACCATCTATTTGAGTTAAAGGAAGGCTAATAGGGTGAATTTTTATTACTTTAACATCATGCTTTAGGCTTTTCACTCGGCTTTTAGCGATGCCAAAGCCAGTAAAACCACCAGCTATAGCGGCAATGATTTGCAACCATTCAGGCACAGAAAAAACCTCAGCAGCCACTAACGCAAATACCAGACTTAACACTAAAGGCAACATATACACTGCAAAAGCATGCTTTACCATGTGGCTATCATCCAGTGCTAGGGTTACTTTTTGCCCAACCACAACTGGAATTTCAAATCGATAGGGGAAGGTTTTTTTAGCAGTGCCAAATAGCTTACTAAAAATTTGTGAACCACAACGGCCATTACACCCTTCACAGGCTTGCTTTTGTTGGGCTTCTAAATGCGCAGTGGCGCCTTGAATCGACACCACTGTAAGAGTTTGTTCTATCATTATCAGCTTATATTACAAGGGTCTTGCAACCGATTCAGCAATTGCTTTTGCAGTCATTGCTGGAATATTCCCCACCACTGACACATCAAAACTACCGCTATTATGCACATATACTGTCGTGGCACCGGATGACAATGCACCGCTTGGTCTGCGACCTGGTAATGGTCTTTGTACGAACACTGAAATTTCGACAAAACCATCTGAGTATAAATAATAATCCGTCAGTTCATTGTTCAAATCAAGCTTATGACGGTCTGATTTTAGTAAACTAAACCCCTCAGGTAACCAACCTATTTGCCAATTATTACTTCCTGTATTTGCTTCATTTTTGGTAATTGCCGCTGCCGGTAGTGGCGTTGGAAATTTACGATTAAGCATTTCAAGTAATAACGCAGCGGGCTCTTCGGTTACACTAATATGGGTTAACTGTAGTTGTTCTAACATCTCACCGGCATGATTAACATAAGCAGATTTTAGTAATAGTGATGACTCTGCATCAAGCCACAGCCAATAATTAAACTTATACTCGTCTTTTGATTCGATGCGCACAAGCTGCGCAGCACGCCCTGCAATACGGCCTTTACCACCGAGTACAAAATCGTAATGCTGACTTAAGCGCTCGACATCTTTAAACAACACTTCTGGGATTGGGCCTGCTATAGAATCAGTATCTATTGAATAAGGCTCAGACTGTGGCTCAAAATAAGTAACTTGGTCATCGATACGAACCATCTCAAGGCCTGCGCCATTGAGTAAGCTCAAATGTTCGAGTTCTGTATTACCTTGTTTTGCATGCAACCACCGATATGGTTCCATTGACTTTCCTTTCACGACCACAAATGATGCGTCAAAGTTACGATTATGAACGGCGTCAGCCATTTTGAGCAGTAGCTCTTTTGCGGGGTTTTCGTCGTCAGCAAAGGCTGGAGCCATTAATACCAACGACAAAATAAAAGTAATTACTTTCATTTAATTAGTTTTTTTCCTCTTCGGCTTGCGCCTCAGTGTGAGCTTTTTCTAATGAATATGCAACTCGTGCTTGGCGTTGATGTTCTAATACTAACGCGCCAATACGCTGTTGCTGTAACTCACGCAAACCTTGCTCTGCATTTTGTAAAGCGGGTTCTGACGAATAGCTAACTGGTGATGCCATTCCTGTTACTGGTGTTGTTTGTAACATCGGAATTTCATTGCTAGGTGAGTTTTCACCTTGTGGCAATGTTTGTACACCAACAATTGCAAACATGGCGACACTTGCTGCAATTGCAAGTTGTGCAACTGGTTTGCGCCAGTTAAACGCCACTACGTTATCGGTTCCCGTGGCAGCCAATGGTGCAGGTTGTGACGCAGATTGTGTGAAATCAGCATAAACTGGCTCACTTTCCAGCGCTTGCGCAACACTATCGCTTATATCAAAGACGAACGCATCTTCTGACTCAGCACGCATTACGTCACCTATTAGCGCATAACGTCCTAAGGTTGCCGCATCTTGCTGGGCAATAACCTCATCAGTTAATGATTGTTCGCCGTCAAGTAATGCGGATAAATGCTGATTATCCAACTTGTTAACGTGTGCTTTTGTCATATTAAGACTCGCCTATTAATGGGTTTAATTTGTTATCTATTGCTTCACGGGCACGAAAAATACGCGAACGCACCGTCCCGACTGGGCAATCCATCACCACGGCTATTTCTTCATAGCTCATCCCTTCGATTTCTCGTAGAGTGATCGCGGTTTTAAGATCTTCAGGCAAACTATCAATGGTGTTAAAAATCACTGCGCGAACTTCTTCGCTTAATAACAAGTTTTCAGGGGATGCATTTGAACGCATTGCATCAGCACCATCATAAAACTCTGCATCGTCAGCATCTATATCATTTGCTGGCGGTTTGCGGCCCTGAGCCACTAAGTAATTTTTAGCACAATTAACGGCGATACGGTATAACCAAGTATAAAAGGCACTGTCCCCTCTAAAGTTTGGAAGTGCGCGGTATGCTTTAATAAAAGCTTCTTGAGCAACATCAGCAATATCGCCTTGATTTGATACATAACGTGAAATCAAACCGGCTATTTTGTTCTGATACTTCTTTACTAAAAGATTGAAGGCATTTTTATCGCCCTGCTGGACCCTTTTTACTAGCGCTAAATCCAAATCCTGCTCGCTCATTCGAGCCGGTACTCCTCTGTCTGATTATTGCTTGTCATTCATATCCTGCCATTGTTTACAAATACTCTGACTGCTGCATGAATGAAAAGTTCTGTTTAATATTATTTTTTTATAAAATAGCATATAAATATATTGGCGAAAGTTGAAAATCACTAATAGTGTCGCGCCAAATATGATACATATACGCCTATCATAATATTATTATTTGCTCATTACTGTTTATACATTAGTATCTGGGCATTGTAACCGCAAAGACCACGGACATGAACCAAAATAAACACCATATCACGGATGTCGCTATTATTGGCAGCGGCGCAGCTGGCCTCTCATTAGCATTATCTTTAGCTAATCACTGTAAAGTTACCGTGATCAGCAAAGGTGAATTGACGGAAGGTTCCACACTTTATGCACAAGGCGGCATTGCTGCCGTGTTTGATAAAAAGAATGACAGCATTGAATCTCACGTACAAGATACCTTAGATGCCGGTGGTGGTTTATGTGATAAAACCGCCGTGCAATACACCGCAAGTAATGCCCATGACTGCTTGCAATGGCTAATCGAGCAAGGCGTGCCTTTTGATATGGAGTTTGATAGCAAAGGCAAAGAGCGCTTTCATTTAACCCGTGAAGGCGGCCATAGCCATCGCCGAATTTTACACGCTGCAGATGCCACCGGCCGAGCAGTGCAAACAACGCTAATAAGCCAAGTACAAGCGCACCCAGAAATTACCTTATTAGAACAATACAACGCGATAGATTTAATTGGTGATAAAAAATTAGGCCAAAACGGTAAACATATTCATGGCGTATATATGTGGAACCGAGCGGCAAAGAAAGTCGAAACAATTTCAGCTAAGTTTGTAGCCTTAGCAACCGGTGGTGCCAGTAAAGTATACCTTTACACATCCAACCCTGATGTATCCAGTGGTGATGGTATCGCCATGGCTTGGCGGGCAGGTTGTAGAGTAGCCAATATGGAATTTAACCAATTCCACCCGACCAGTTTATATCACCCAGAGCTACAAAACTTTCTGATCACCGAAGCGATGCGCGGTGAAGGTGCTTATTTAAAGCGCCCTGACGGCACACGATTCATGAAAGACTTTGACGAGCGTGAAGAGCTCGCACCACGCGATATTGTTGCCCGCGCTATCGATTTTGAGATGAAGCGCTTAGGTGCTAACTGTGTGTATTTAGATATTAGCCATAAAGATAAAGACTTTATTATTGAGCATTTCCCGACCATTTATGCAAAATGCTTAAGTGTCGGGCTCGATATCACTAAAGATCCAATTCCAGTGGTTCCTGCGGCACATTATACCTGTGGTGGAGTAATGACTGACTTTAACGGCAAGACCGATCTAGATAACTTATATGCGGTAGGCGAAGTCGCTTATACGGGGCTACATGGCGCTAATCGCATGGCCAGTAATTCATTACTAGAGTGCATTGTATTTGCTCACGCCGCAGCAAAAGATATTTTAGCAAAAATACAACATAGTCCAGCATTAAAAGTGCTGCCGATGTGGGATGAAAGCCGCGTAACTAACTCAGATGAAGAAGTGGTGATCACCCATAATTGGCATGAACTAAGACTATTTATGTGGGACTATGTTGGCATTGTGCGTTCAACTAAACGCCTAGAACGTGCGTTACACCGAGTTGAATTACTACAGCAAGAAATTCGTGATTATTATGCAAACTTCCGCGTTTCGAATAACTTGCTTGAACTGCGTAATTTAGTGCAAGTAGCAGAGCTTATAATTCGCAGTGCAATGGAGCGAAAAGAAAGCAGAGGCTTGCATTATACCATTGACTACCCGCAGTTAAATGATAATCCAACGCCCACTATTTTAACTCCGCTTGCTCATGACGAGCAGCCAAAGTAAGACGTTTCAAGCGCACAAAACTCAGTTCATCAACCCCGCTGGCATTAATAATCAGCCAGTGGGAGCTTGCAAAGCCATTAATATATAACCAAACACTGCTTTGATAAACACGGCTTTTGTTGCTGATATGGCCATTTATTTTTAGCGTATTATTTTCAAAACGACATTGCGTAGAATCTAATATAAAAACGCCTTGCTGAGGATGGGATTTTTTATACCAGTGCCAACTTACATAGCCAAAAATAGTACTACTGGCGACACAAATAAATTGCGCTAATACGCTAGTTAAAAATAAGCTATAACACACTGCGAACAAGCTAAAGTAGACCACAAAAGGTCTGTGGTCTGGAACATTATTAGTAACCCTAAACCTATACACGAACTCGGTCTAAAATCAGTTGTACCATCTGTTTAAGCTCAGGATCTTTACATTCTTGATGGCCCATAAACCACGCAAATAGATCGGGATCATCCGCTTCAAGCAAACGTTGAAGAACAGCTTGCTGCTGTACAGATAACGAATCAAATGCCTCATCTACAAATGGCATAAATAACACATCTAGTTCTAACATGCCGCGGCGACAAGCCCAGCGGATACGCGCTTTATTGTGAATTTCAGTCATTTTTTACCTCGTACTAAGTTGCTTAGCAGTTTAACAAATTGCACCTGAATAAACAGCTATTTATGCATCTATACCAGCAGCGCTAACTACGGTATTATACGCGCCTACATTTCTTGTAACGCAGGTTTTTATGTCAACAGTACACGCATGCCCTTTATCACATCAGCTGATCCGCATTAGCGGTGTTGATAAACTCGCCTACCTTCATGGCCAAATTACCCAAGATATTAATAAGCTCAACCAAACCAACTTCTTATGGGCTGGGCACTGTAATGCCAAAGGTAAATTATGGAGTGTAGCCAAGCTCTTTGCTTATCAAGATAGTTACTATTTAGCAGCATCAGCGGTTGAAACCGCTCAATCTTTAACTGAATTAAAAAAGTATGCGGTGTTTTCAAAAGTTGAAATACACGCTGCTACCAGCAAGTTAATTGGTTTAATCGGTGATGATCTAGCTGCAACCTTAAATGCGTTGAACATTCATTTTAATGAGCAAGATAGCGCTTGCGATTTTAGTCATGGTAAAGCACTAAAATTAGCAAAAAACCGCATTTTACTGATGGTTAATGACGAATTTTCACTGCCTGATGAGGTTATCGCCCTTGAAAACGACGCGCTGTGGCACCAACATAGTATTTTAGCGGGTGAGCCTGAGCTCAATGAAGCGGCACTCGGTGAATACGTACCACAAATGGTTAACCTGCAAGCTATCGGTGGAGTAAGCTTTCGTAAAGGCTGTTACACAGGCCAAGAAACCGTTGCCCGCATGAAATACCTTGGTAAAAATAAACGCGCTATGTATATCGTATCAGGGCACAGCGATGGAGAATTAGCTGAACCAGAGCTTGAAACCCAAATGGGTGAAAACTGGCGTCGTGCTGGCAAATTAATAAGCCAAGCCTACAATCAACAAAGTAAAACCTTATTTGGCCTTGTTGTGTTGCCAAACGACAGTGAAACTAGTCAGTTACTGCGTGCAAAACATGCCCCAACGGTAGAGCTATCAATCCTTCCTCTACCCTACTCTCTCGAAGACGAATAAATAGGAGTGACTATGATCGTTGCAACAAATAAAGTGGTAAAAATGCATTATTCAGTCATGGATAATGACAAAAACTCTATCGATAACTCATTTGATGGTGAGCCACTGATCTTTATCGTTGGTACCGGTTACTTAATTCAAGGCCTAGAAGATGCCCTGCAAGGTAAAAAAGCGGGCGACACACTCAGCGTTACTGTGCCACCAGAGCAAGGTTATGGCGAACGCCATGATGATCTGATGCAAGCAGTACCTAAGTCGATGTTTGAAGGCATGGAAATTGAAGTTGGTATGCAATTTCGTGCCTCAACAGATGACGGCGATCAATCTGTAATGATCATTGATATTCAAGAAGACGATGTAATTGTTGATGGTAATAATCCACTCGCTGGCATCACTTTAAACTTTGATGTAGAAATACTTGAAGTGCGTGATGCAACAGCAGACGAGCTAGAGCATGGCCATGTCCATGGTGATGGTGGCTGTGGTCACGACCACTAATATCGACTTAGTGGACTAAACCGACAATAAAAAAAGCGCTACTGCGCTTTTTTTATATCTATAATTTAATCAAACGGGTGTAGGCTCTGCTATTGGCTCACTTATCTTACCCGCCAACGCTGCCAGTAAACCATCTTGGTCGTTAGTTCCCAAGCGATATTGGCTGCCATCTTTTAAAGTTAGCTGTACCGCGCTAAATCCTGACACTGTGTATACCCAACCATCATGGGTAATACGTAAGCCAATACCATGACGAAAAGAGTTTTCTACCGCTTTAGCTTCAATAATATCCACTAACTGTAACTTATCACCAAACACACCAGGACCAAACCCCCAGCTAATTTGGCTGTCATCAACTTTAATGGTTAAACCATGGAACAAAAACCCCACCAGCACTAAAATCGCTGCAAATACCATTAACGGCATATCGGCACCAATTAAATACCAAGCTAAACCAACAAAGCTGGCAATCCAACTTAGAATAACAAAAATGAACAGTGCAAATTGCTTATGCTGATACATAACACTCTCTAAAATATTAAAAACTATAAACTAATGTCGCACTTAGTTCTGAATCAAACTTTAACTTATCGTCTTCCGGCTTAGAATTATAACGATATAAATAAGTAAACTTTAATGATACAGCGCCCATTAGTTGGCTGATCAGTGATGTTTCTGACTTTAATCGTGAGTTCAATCCTGACAATGACTGTTCAATACTTAAATCTTGATTGAAACGTGTTCGAGTCGAGACCGTACGCTCCCACTGCAGTGCTAAACGTAATAAATAACCGGTTTTGGTTTTGTCTTGCTCATCTTCAAGCTCAGCATCATCTTGTGCTACCGAGCGGTATAAACCAGGCCCTATATCAAAATCAACTTGGTTTTTTACCCCTTGATATAAACGATTACCATAACCTGCCGCAAGTGTGCTTTTAAACTCAAGACCACTGAATTCATCTTCTTCATAATCACCATACATAAAGAATGAGGCATTTTTTACCCCTACTTTATAGTTGCCCTGCGCAGAGAAAAATATACGGTTTGCCGAGACTTCATCATTGCCAGTGGTGTCGTTACGATCACGTTTATATAAACTATCTATCTTGAATTGATTACGCCAATTTTCAAGATCTTGATATAAGTTACCTTTGAACTTAAAACTGGTCGAATTAGTATTACCGCGACTAACAATAAATCCAAATTCAGTATCGCCGTATAATAGTTCGCCTTGATGGATTTTATGGATCTCTTCATCTGAGAGTTGACCGTACTCATGAAAGTCTTCAAAAGGATCAACCGCCCAGACTCTAAAGCTAAGCAGACAGCCCAACAACAGCAGTAACCTAATCACTGTTCGCTCACTGTGTTGATATTTAAAACAAGGCTGTTTTCACTAAGATACTGCATCGAGATTATTCGCTATCTTTCCATAATATATGACAAAACGGCGCGTCTTTATCACGGCTAATCAAAATTTTAGCAAATAAAATATCTTGATTATCGAATTCAAGTCCCACTAACACCTGAATAAATAATTCTGGCTCTATTTCTAATGCGACAAAATCTTGCCATTGGTCATCAGGCTCACCTTCTTCAATAAAGCCAAGCTCTTCACGATGCTGGTTAAAATCATCAACATCTTGCTCACTAAGGTTATCTGGGGCTAACTCTAAAAAGATATCGTAAGCTTGATGCGTTACTTCTTCTTCACTGTATAAACGGGGTCCTGTCATTGCCATAAACCTTTCATGATGCTAATGCCAGATATAGTATCAAACCTCAGCAAATTTTTGACAAAAAAAAGCCAGGTTTCCCTGACTTTTTTTATACAGGGCTTATTTTACGTTTGCGTTGTCGCTGTGCCCTTTACTTTTTCGCGCATTGACTGCACCAAACTATAAAATAATGGCACCAGCAAAGTACCCAATATAGTCGCGGCTAACATGCCGGCTAGCACAGTGACACCAAGCGATACGCGGCTTCCAGCACCCGCGCCAGTTGCAAATACTAACGGTAATACACCTAATACAAATGAAAGAGCCGTCATTAATACCGCACGAAACCTCATTTTGGCTGCACTAAGAGCCGCATCAAAAATACTCTTGCCGGCAAGCCGTTCTTCCATCGCAAACTCTACAATCAAGATTGCAGTTTTGGTCGACATACCTATAAGCAGTACTAACCCCACTTGTGCATAAATATTATTTTCCATACCCAGTACGTATAACGCTAACATTGCGCCAAACATCGCCAGGGGAATTGCGGCTATAACTGAAAAAGGGATCGTCCAACTTTCATATTGTGCAACCAAGAACAAGTAAACAAAGATAACGGCCAAAGCAAATAGCAACGGTGCCATATTGCCAGCTTCAATTTCTTGTTTAGATTGCCCTGCCCATTCAAATACATAGCCATTAGGTAACTGCTTAGCTAGCTCTTCCATGGCAGCTATTGCATCACCACTTGAGAACCCCGCAGCTGCTTGACCACTGATACTCGCACTACGATATAAATTAAAGTGCTTAAGGGTTGTTGGCCCAAGAATTGGTTCAAGTTTAGCAAGTGTCGTTAATGGCACCATGTCGCCTTCATTATTACGCACAAAATAATGCTGTAAGTCGGAAGGATTTTTACGGAACTCACTCTCAGCTTGCATGATTACTTTATAAGTACGACTAAACTGATTGAAATCGTTAATATATAATGAGCCGAGCTGGGCTTGGAGCGTTAAGAATATGTCACTTAATGCAACCCCTTGAGCCTTTGCTTTATTGCGATCTATCTCTAAAAAGTACTGCGGTACATTTGCTCTAAAAGTACTGTACACATTACTCAAGCTTGGATGTTGGTTCGCTTCATATACCAGACCATTAAGTACTTGCGCCAATTCAGTCGGATCCCGACCTTCACTGTCTTGTAGGCGAAACTCAAAACCAGCGCTATTACCTAAACCAGGAATTGGCGGCGGGTTAAATACCATTATCTGCGCATCTGGCATGGCCCACATTTTTCCCATCAAACGACCAATCACTGACTTTAAGCCTAGTTCAGCACTAGTGCGTTCTTCCCAGTCTTTTAAAATAACAATACCTAAAGCATTATTTGAGCCCGCCCCGCCAATCAAAGAAAAACCGGATACCGCAATAAAATCAGTTGCTGCAGGTTCTTGTTTAATAATGTCACCTATTTTATGCATCACATCAGCAGTGCGACCAGAAGCCGCCGCATCTGGTAATTGCACATCTACAAACACAAAACCTTGATCTTCGGCTGGCACAAATCCTGTTGGAACGCTTTTAGCCAGCCAGCCTGCCACCACAAAAATAACTAAGGCAAAAATACCCACTCGTGCCGAGCGTTTTAAAACAAAGTGGATGATTTTAGAATAGATGGAAGTTGATTTAACAATGCCTTGCTCGACTGGCGCCAGCCATTTTATCGGTTTCATAGACTTTTCTGTTAACAATAGCGCACATAAAGCTGGACTTAGGGTTAATGCGTTAACCGATGAAATTAATACCGCAAACGAAATCGTTACAGAAAACTGCTTATAAAGCTCCCCGGTAATACCAGGCATAAAGCCTACAGGCACAAATACGGCTAATAACACCAAAGTTGTCGCAATAATAGGCCCGGTTACTTGCTCCATCGCTTTAGTGACCGCCTCCTTAATCGGCAACTTTTCTTCTTTGAGGATCCGCTCAACATTCTCAATTACAATAATTGCATCATCTACCACAATACCAATCGCCAGCACTAAACCAAATAAGGTAATTAAGTTAATTGAGTAACCCATAGCCATCATAAAAGCAAACGTGCCCACCAACGATACTGGAATAGCGATAGTTGGAATAAGTGTCGCGCGCCAATTTTGTAAAAACAAAAACACCACTAAAACAACCAGGCCAACAGCTTGAAATAATGTAACAATCACTTCTTCGATTGAGCGATTGATAAACTCTGTCGTATCGTATGGTATTGAGTATTCAACACCATCTGGTAATTGCTTAGCAAGCTCTGCCATGGTGGCTTTAACATCACTTGCCACTTGCGTTGCATTGGCATCGGTTAATTGGTAAATAACTATAAAAGCGGTATCTTGCTGATTTAACTTAGCGTTAATACTGTAATCAGCTGAGCCAAGTTCGATGCGGGCAATATCAGTTAAACGTACAAAGTTACCATCTTGATTAGCACGAATAATTGTTTGGCCAAACTCTTCTGGAGTTTTTAAACGCCCTTTAGCTTGAATTGAATATTCAAACTGCTGACTTGGTAAACTCGGTGCAGCACCTAATTTACCAGCTGCCACTATGGTATTCTGCTCTTGTAATGCGGCTCTAACTTCGCCTACTGTCAGCCCTAACGCCGCCATTTTATCTGGACGTAACCACAATCGCATTGAATAGGTTTTCTCACCCATAACCTCAGCCGATGCCACGCCTTTAATTCGTCCCAGCGGTTCCGTTAAGTAATTTGTTGCATAGTTACTTAAAAAAATAGCATCAATGTTTGCTTGGCTAGAATACAAGTTAATACCCAATAACATTGAACTGGATTTTTTCTTAACCGATACACCTTGGCGTGTTACTTCGCTGGGTAATCCTGGTTCAGCTAACGCGACACGGTTTTGTACATTGACTTGAGCAATATCAGTATCCGTGCCCACCTTAAAGTATGCAGTTATCGTAGCAGTGCCGTTATTGCTGGAGCTGGACTCGATATACATCATATCTTTGACACCATTAACTTGCTCTTCAATGGGTCTGACCACAGACTCTTCCACTATTTGCGCACTGGCGCCAGGGTAAACTGCGGTGATCTGTATTTGCGGTGGAGTAATCTCGGGATACATATTAACTGGCAGCAAACCCATGGAAATCAAACCCGCTAGCGTAATCACTATCGAAATAACGAGGGCAAATTTAGGCCGCGCGATAAACGTTTTACTTATCATGTGCGTTTCCTTTAGTTTGCAGCGTCTGATTGACTAGAAATTGTACCAGTGGTGTGATCGACCTTTTTTTCAACTGGTTTAACTTCGACCCCTTGACGTACTTTTTGTAAACCTTCAACAATCACTTGCTCACCTTCTTCAAGGCCCGATTGAACGACCCACATCGCATTAATGCGCCGTCCTAGTTGCACAATGCGCGTAGCAACTTTGTTATCTTCACCCACCACGAGTACAAATTTACCTTGTTGATTTTCTTGTACTGCTGCTTGAGGAATAAGTGCTTGTAATTTCTTATCTTTACTTTCAACAATTAAGGTGACAAACAAGCCTGGCATTATAATGTTTTGTGGATTGGCAAATGTCGCTCTTAATTCAACAGTGCCAGTACTGCGATCAATTTTCGTATCGGCAAAATCTAACTGCCCTTTAGCCCCCAAGTCCGAGTTATTTGGCAAACGCAGGGATAAATCGATTGGTACATTTTGAGGGTTATTAGCACTGTCTTGATGTTTTTGACGATAACTAATGTAATCACCTTCTTCTACTTGAAAATTGACATAAATTGGATCCACATCGGTCAATTCCGCTAGTTCATTTGAGGAAGGACTAACAATATTGCCTACATCGTAATTAACCTTACCAATACGCCCTGCAAACGGCGCTTTAATTTCGGTGTAACTTAAATTTAATTTTGCTTTTTCAAGGCTTGCCCTTGCTGAGATAACAGCCGCAGCAGCTTGCTCATACTTAGTGGTTAATTTATCCAAATCAGATTGTGAGATAAACCCTTGTGCAGCAACTTCTTTACCGCGTTTTAAATCGCGAGATGCGCCATCTTCGCCAGCAAGCTTACTTTTTAAGTCCGCTTCAATTTCAGCAACAGAAGATTGATATTCACTTGGATCGATTCTCAGTAGTAGCTGTCCTTTTTCAACAAATGAGCCTTCATCAAAATGACGTTCTATTAATTCACCCTCAACACGAGCGCGAATTTTCACTTCCTGATGAGCTTCCGTGCGAGCAACAAACTCTCGATAATTCCCCACCTCTTGGGTAACAACATTAAATACTGAAACCGCAGGAGGCGGAGCGACTTGTTTGGTAGCATTATCATCTGAGCAACCAGCTAAAAAAGCGATTAATGTTGTACCAACAACCCCTTTGATCGCTAATGACATGTAAGTTCCTAAAATGCTAGGCGTGAACCTTTTTAGCATGGTTTATCTCCTTAGTAGCTGCGCGCACTACCTTTATATGTTTATTTTAAATTGTGTTTAAACGCCAAGTTACGTTCAGAGGCTATTATGGGTCGATCATATAACAAGCCACCCGATTAAAAATATAGACCACTTTGTAATCATTTGTATCTGAGGTTCACAATAACAGGCTATAAAATAGCTTGCTTTTCAAACAAGAAAGCCACGCTTTACATCAATTCAATTAGCTCGTAAGCTAAACTTAAACAGGTCAGAGGAGTTGACATGATTAATTTTGAAACACAACAGGCAATCGCCTTCGTTACATTATCCCGAAAAGATAAACAAAATGCGTTGAATTTTGTCATGTTCAAACAGCTGACAAGTATCATTAAAAAAATTAAAAAAGACCCGACTATCCGCGCTGTCGTTATTCAAGGTGATGGTGAGCATTTTTGTGCTGGACTGGATGTTGCTGCCGTTATGAAAAGTCCCATAAATATTGCCAAGTTGCTATTTAAATGGTTACCGGGTAACTGTAATTTAGCGCAGCAAGTTGTGCTGGGTTGGCAATCACTAAGTGTGCCGGTATTCGCAGTCGTCCAAGGTAATTGCTTTGGTGGTGGCCTGCAAATAGCTCTTGGGGCTGATTATCGGATTGTGCACCCAGATGCTAAATTAGCCATTATGGAAGCGCGCTGGGGACTATGCCCTGATATGGGTGCAAATGTTGTACTACCTAGCTTACTAAAACGTGACGATGCCATGTGGCTTGCCAGTCATGCAGATCCTATTAGTGCTGATAAAGCGCTGCAATTAGGGTTAATAACCGAAGTAAATGCGGATCCAAAGCAACGCTGTTTAGCAATGATCAATACCTTATTAGCTCGCTCACCGGATACTTTAGCGGCAATCAAACGCGTTACCCAACAAAGTTTTAACACTCCAAGAAGACAAATTTTAGCAAAAGAAACCATTAGCCAAATTCGTCTGCTTATTAACAGCAATACAAAAAAGGCCATTGCAAAAGCCAAAGGCGCCGACAACATCGAGTATCAAAATAGTAAACGTTGGTAACAAATTCACTTAATATCAACGCTAAGCAATAAGTCGCATAGTTTTCAACAAGCAAATATGCTGAAGTATAATACGACCTGTAGTGAGTAAATAATCAATGGATCCCCGAACTGTGCTTAAAAAAATCTTTCCTTATTTACTCAGCAGCTGTTTGATTTTAGGTTGCTTGGCGATAGCAAAAATAATCATGCACTGGCTGCAAGGTAGCTTTCCAGCCCCCCTATTAGCGATGCTAATGCTACTTACGTTACTTTTAACAAACGTAGTTAAAGAGCATCACTTAACTCCCTGTGCTAAGCCATTATTAAATGTCATGCCGCTTTTTTTCATCCCTGCTGGGGTTGGTTTTATCGAACACCTTGAAATCATCGCCCTGCAATGGCAATTTCTCAGTGCAGTTTTCATTTTAGTGCCATTGACCAGCTTACTGCTTATCGCAGCAGTGATCAGTGTATTTAAAGGCAGGATTGAACATGATTGATCTATGGTGGTTAAGTATTCCTGTAATTATCACGCTGTTTTTAGGGTTAAGGAAGCTCAATACAACCATTAACAATCCTTTATTAAAAGCGCTGACTAATCCCGTTTTTATCACTATTACGCTTATAGCCATATTACTAGTGAGTTTTTCACT
The DNA here is from genome assembly GCF_014163675.1 of Pseudoalteromonas sp. SR44-5. Classification (NCBI taxonomy): domain Bacteria; kingdom Pseudomonadati; phylum Pseudomonadota; class Gammaproteobacteria; order Alteromonadales; family Pseudoalteromonadaceae; genus Pseudoalteromonas; species Pseudoalteromonas sp. SR44-5. The sequence goes on along the minus strand of NZ_JACJDT010000001.1, from coordinate 19,268 downwards.
GCCTTATTCGCAATTTGCTAGCCATAGCCAGCTATTAAGCTATTTACTGGAGCCTGCCATTGTTGCGCTTGCATTACCGCTATATCAACAATTTGTGCATATACGAAGAAATCTCTTGCTGATTGTTGGCTGCTGTAGTCTGGGCATAATCAATGCCACTGTGGTTGCAACCTTACTCAGTGCTGCATTTAATGTGCCTACACAATTAGCAGCATCTGTTGCCGCTTTATCGGTCACTACTCCCATTACTCTGCTAGTCACTGATTCACTCGGAGGCATCGCTTCGCTGGCAGCTGCGATGGTGATTTTTATCGGCTTATTAGGTGCTTTGTTCGCGCTACTTATTCTTCGTCAGGTGGGCATTTATAACCATCAGGCACAAGGCGTTGCGATTGGTACTGCATTTCATGCAATAGGCACCGCCGCCGCACTTGTTGAGCATCCGCGTATTGGTGCATTTGCTTCAGTGGCAATGGCATTGAGCGCATTACTTACCGCTTTAATCGTACCATTACTTTATCCTTTTTTGAGTCAAGCTCTGCTATGATGAAATAGTTTAACCACTTTATTTATGGATAATAGATGATCAGTACAGAAATCCAACAAGTTGAAAAATACTACACCATGATCACTGAGTACCTCGTTAAGTACAGCATGCAATTAGTTGGCGCATTGTTGATCTTGATTTTTGGTTTGTGGGTGGCACAAAAAATATCTAAGATGATTGCCGCTTTAATGGCGCGTAACAATATTGATATTACTCTCACTAATTTTGTCAGTAATGTAGTGAAAGTATTGTTTATCGTTATGTTCATTATTATTGCGCTAGGTAAAATTGGCATAAGTGTCACACCTTTTGTTGCTGCAATTGGTGCCGCTTCTCTTGGCGCTGGTTTAGCATTGCAAGGGATGTTATCAAATTATGGCGCAGGCTTGGCTATTATTGCCACCCGCCCCTTTATTGTTGGTGACACGATTGAAGTTAAAAATGTCAGCGGTCAAGTAAAAACCATTGAGTTAGGCTACACCATTTTGATCAACGAAGAAAAAGTCGAGATTACTATTCCTAACAAACATATCGTTGGCGAAATACTACATAACTCATTTAATTATTCATTGGTCAAAGGTGAAATTGATATTGCCTATAACGCCAGTGCTGAGCATGCTATAGAGCTTATAGAAGACGTATTGAAAGACCATGAGTTAGTCGCAAGTGAACCGCTATCACAAGTTGGCATTGAACGGTTTGCTGAAAGTGGAGTAACAATTAGTTACCGCTACTGGGTGCCGACGACGAAAATAATAGAAACCAAGCTGGCCGTAAACGGTGGCGTATATAGTGCGATTCAAGGTGCGGATATTGAAATTCCATTCCCACAACGAATTGTCACAATTAACCAACAAAGTATTGATAGCTAGGCTAGCAATACTGCAAATAAAGGGAGCTAATTGCTCCCTTTATTTATACTAAATCTTAACTTCATTAAAACTTATAACGTACATTCGCTGTTACTGTTCTGCGTTGACCATAGAAGCAATCTCCACGCGCTAAACATGAGGTGATCACGGTCTTATCAGTAATGTTTTGTGCTTGCAAACTGAAACTGTATTGCCCAAAATCATAGCCAATCATAGCGTCAAAGAGTGTGTAATCGGTAGTTTTAATTGGATCAACTACTAAGCCATCTCGCTCACCATAGACACTACCGTCAGATGTCTCTCCCACATAGCGCGCACCTAAGCCCATTTTAAAACCATGCATAGTTTCTGGTCGCCATGTCGTCCAAATTGATGCTTGCTGCTTTGGTAACGCTGCAAGTGTTGCACCATCTTCACGTTGTTTATTGCTCTGACTGACGTAACCATCGCTGTATGCGTATGACGCATACACATCGACACTTTGCCAAGCTAATTGTGCTTCAAGTTCAAGTCCTTTTACCGTCACTTCGCCCTGTTGCACTTGGCCGTTTGGAGAAATTACTTTGCTATCTGTGGCTTGCTCTGCATTAAATGGGGTAGTGCGATTTTGCTCTACAATATGATATACGGCGGCCGTAAGTAGATGCTCTGTTCCGGCAGGTTGATATTTGATACCGGCTTCAACTTGCTCACCTGTTTTTGGTACAAACGCATTACCAAAGGCATCATAGCCTAGCAATGGTTCAAATGATTCACTATAACTTGCATACGGTGAAACCCCTGAGTCAAATAAATACATCAAGCCTAAACGACCGGTGGTCGCATACTGTGACTCACTTTTGCCGTTTTCAGGATTTGTTGTTGCTTTATCACGGCGTAGTGCTGCTGATACAATCCACTGCTGGGCTATTTTCATGCTGTCTTGAATATATAGGCCAGTTTGATAAGTCTTTGATGGGGGAGCGTCAATCAAATCACCCGCTGTTGGTAAATTATCTACTTTACCGTATACAGGACTAAATAAATCGAGCGTGCCAGCAAGTCCAGAAACAGAGTCGTTATCGGTATAAGCATTTTGATAATCGAGCCCCATCACTATTGTGTGCTCAATATTACCGGTTATTATATTGCCATGAAACTGGGCATCACTGGCAATAGCCCGCGAATCAGCGGAGCTAAGATAAGACACTCGCTTGACGCTGCGCCCATCTTCTAAAAATTTAGGTGGCCAACCATAAATCGTATGATAATCAGCATGACTATCGGTGTAACGCGCAGCAAGTTTAAACTGCCAATCAGCATTAATATTTTGCTCTAAAATCGCAGTGATTGACGCTTGCTCAGTATCATAACGATCAAAACCCGGCTCAGAAACAAAACGGTTTGATGGAATTTTGCCGTTTTCGTTTTCTAAAATAGTGCCTGAGTGAGGTAAGAACGAGGTACTCGTGCCTGATTCATTCTTTTGCCAATTAGTTAATAGCGTTATTTTTGTATCATCAGTGGCATACCAGGTTAATGATGGAGAAAACACAATACTGTTATCTGGCACATAATCGGTTTGCGTATCACTCTCTCGCCATAAACCAATTACTCGCCCTTGTAATGACGCATCATCATTTAAAGCACCAGTAATATCTCCCGCAACTTGTTTACGCGAATAGTTACCAACTTGCCCCCAAAGCTGCCCTGATGTTTCAGCTTCTGGTTTTTTACTGACTAAGTTAACAATTCCACCAATTGAACCTTGCCCATATAGCACTGAGCTCGGCCCTTTTAGTATTTCAATTTGCGACAATCCATAAGGGTTAGTACGAACATTATTATAACTACCATACAACGATTTTAAGCCATCTAAGTATTGTACGGGCGACACACCACGAATAACCGACCAATCGCCACGGGTATCAACACCGTATGGACCGTTATATAAACCAGACACATAACCAATTGCATCTTGAATAGTTAATGCGCCTAGGTCTTCAATTCGCTCTTGCGTTAAAACAGAAACAGATAACGGAGTTTCAATGATTGGCACGTCTGATTTTGCACCAGATGCACTCATGTATGAAATCAAACCTCGTTGACTTTTTACCGTAATAACTTCTAAATCGTGATCTTCACTCACAGCTTGCTGTTCGGCAACAGCATTTGAGGGATTTAACAGTGAAAGAAGAGTCAAAGATAAAATACTTAACGGTGTATTTATTCCACTTAACTGCATTAGTATTCCTTAGGACAAATTGAAATTGCAGGCAGTTTAATAGTACAATTATTGAAATGCAATATGAATGATAACAAATATCATTAACAATAGGTTTCACTATGGCTAAAGTAAGCAAGCGATTTTGGTTTCAATTACATGGCTGGTTCTCATTGCCTGTATGGGTTTTATTCTGTTTTATTTGTATTACAGGCACTCTCTCTGTAGTGAGTCATGAGCTTACCTGGTTAACCAACCCTGCAGCTCGAGCAAGTAATCCTAACAATTTGCCTGCAAAACCAATCGATGAATTAATAGCAGCAGTAGAACAACAACATCCAACTGCTGATATCACATCAGTATTGGTGTATGAACCGTATTTAGTAAACGCTATTATATTTACAGATCACAATAAACCCCAAGCAATTGCCTACGTAAATCAATACACAGGGCAAATACAAGCAGTTAATCAAGGCATCACCTTTATTGGTTTTATGCGCGCGTTACATGGTTGGCTGTTGTTTCCATGGCAATCTGGTTATAGCGTCGGTTATTATCTTGTATCTGCAATGGCAATAGTCATGTTTGGCGCATTAGCCACCGGGCTGATTATTTATAAAAATTTCTGGCGTGCTTTTACTCAGCCTAAATTGCGCTTCAATCAAGGTAAAAAAACCTTATTAAAAGATTTACATAGCTTAGCTGGCGTCTGGTCTATGTGGTTTTTACTCATTATGAGCTTAACGGGGTTTTGGTATTTAACTCAAGCAATTATGTGGCATAACGAAATTGATATTGAAGAGCATCCGCCGCTGGTTAGCGTAGCTGATTTGCCCACTTCTAAAACGGTACCGGCCATCAGTCTAAGTCAGGCTCTACAGCTCACTAAGCAGCAGTTTACTGACTTTGAACCTCATTACATCATGTTCCCAGAACATAGCCGAGGCATGTACAGTATCAGCGGCTCGAACAACACTATTTTCTATGATGACTATGCGTTCTCAACGACGATAAATCCTTGGACAGGCGAATTAGCACAGACTAAAAGCCCCGAATCAATGAACGCTCTACAAACTATTTCTCATATTGCAGACCCTTTGCATTACGGCACAATTGGCGGGATCTGGACCAAGCTAGTTTGGTTTATTTTTGGCGTGATCTTAAGCGGTATGTCTATTACAGGCTTTATGATGTGGCGTAGTAAGTTAGCTAAGACAACAAAGGCGCAGCTGCTAACAACTGACTATATTCAGGAGGCACAATAATGGCGCGACTTAAAAGTACTTGGTGGCAACGCTATAAGTATCTACTACATGCTAGTATTTTAATTTTACCATTTTGGTTTTTATATCAATCAATGATTCTCATATTTCCTGACTCATGGGGCGAGCAAACAATGGGAGAGTTTACCCTTGCACCCATGCCACTTAATATGGCACCCCCCTATAGCCACCATGGTGAATACGTTAAAGATTTTATGGTAATGTTTAATAAAGGAAAAATAGCAGATGTACGCCAAGGTTACATGAATATTGGCCCCACCCCATTACCACTTAGTCAGTTATCAAAAGCCGATGAAGGTATTTTACATGGCACGCGTCATGGTCAACATGTGCACGCTATTGCACCAAAATTAATAACCAGCAAAGATAAGGCATGGATCACACTCCAAACGTGGCAAGGTGAATTGCTAGTTCAAAGCTGGGAAATTCCAAGCCAGTTTATTAACTAACAACAATGGGGAGCAAAACATGCTCCCACGCCCACCCAGACCCAACTTTTATTTAACTTAAATCACCATTTATCTTTACAAAAGTAATAATATAATAAAGTATTATAATTAACCTTTTAAAGGTTACACCGTTGAGCTGCTCGTCGAATGCTAAATTTGCTTTAGCTATCGGATCATACACACACTGTACTTTGGAGATAAAATGAAATTTTCCACACAACTACTTTGCTGGCTTAGTTTAGCCGCCAATCCATTTTTTAATAATGCATTCGCTATCGATAATGGCGTCTATACCATAAAATCAAAATATAGCGCCAAATTTGTCGAAGTTGCCAATGCATCAACAGCTGATGGCGCGAATATTAGCCAATGGGCTAATACCAATCACGATACCCAACGCTGGCTCATTACTCAGGTTGAAAATAATAACTACTCTGTAATAAACCTTAACAGCGGTAAAGCAATGGAGGTCTTTGAGTGGTCAACTAATGATGGCGCAAACGTAGTGCAATATGACTATAGCGCTGGCGCAACCCAGCATTGGCAAATTAATAACGAAGGCAACGGCTATGTGAGCTTTATCAATGCCAATAGCCAAAAAGCACTCGACCTGTATGACTTTGACGGCAATGACGGGGCTAATATCAGCCAATGGGCATACAATGGCAGTGATGCACAGCTTTGGCAGCTCAATAAACTCGCCAACGTAGAATCCGCTCCCTTTGATCCTTCAACTACCAATGGCGCAACGGATCATTGGCCATTAACCGGTAGTTTAGTCACTCACGATCCAACCATCAGTTACGAAAATGGTACGTGGTGGATATTTCAAACTGGGCCTGGCATCGCTGGAAAGTGGTCAAATGATGGCGTAGCATGGAATGATGCGGCAGCGATTTTTCCTAATGGCTTAAATTGGTGGTCTAACTATGTGCCTGAACACGATGGCATTGATGTTTGGGCGCCTGAACTTAAAAGCTACAATGGGCGTAGCTCGCTTTATTATGCAATATCAACCTTTGGCTCGCGTGTTTCGGCAATTGGTTTAGCCTCAGCAAGTAGTGTCTCTGCCGGTAATTGGCGTGATGATGGTTTAGTGATAAACACCACCAACAGCAATAACTACAATGCGATTGACCCAGATTTAGTCGTCGCCAAAGATGGTGCGCCATGGTTAACATTCGGTTCGTGGAATTCAGGTATCAAGTTAATGCGGATCAACCCAATAACGATGAAACCATTTGGTGAGCTCTATTCCCTTGCTAGCCGCTCAGGTGGCATTGAAGCACCAACGATCATCTATCGCCAAGGATACTACTACCTATTTGTATCTGTTGGTAAATGTTGCGCAGGAACCGATAGCACCTATCGTATCGCATATGGGCGTGCAACGGATATTCGTGGTCCTTACTTAGACAAGAATGGCAACAATATGCTCTCTGGTGGTGGCAGTATTTTAGATGCTGGTAACAGCCAGTGGGCCGGACCTGGCGGCCAAGATATTCTTAATACCGATGTAATGGTTCGCCATGCTTATGATAAAGGTGACAACGGTGTGCCAAAACTATTGATCAGCACACTAAATTGGGACTCAAATGGTTGGCCTAAATTTTAAATCAGCCAACTTAGTAACATTTATAAAGCGTGTAATAACGCGCTTTATAAAAAACGCTCCATGATGGCAGCGGCAATTTGCGTAGCTATTCCACATCCCCACATATATGCACGTTGGATCGGGTAACCTCTAAAAATCCAACGCTTTCTAACATGATTAAAATTACTTAAATAATCAGCTTTGGCATCTGGCAGAGGTTGATCAGCAAGCTTTGCCCATGCTTTATAAACACCCGACATATCTGCACCACGCATAAATTGCTGTAACCAACGAGGAAATCGAGCGTATCGTATCGTCGACTGAAAATCGATGATATACGGTTTACCATCATCACTACAAAGCACATTACCCAAATTGCGCAAATCTAAATGTACAACCCCTCGGCGATGCATTAATGCAACCAGTCGTTCAAAATCTTTAAAAAAACTAACGGGTAGCACTTGTTTTTGTTGTACTAACTGTTTAAGTGGTGTGCCTGTAATATAGTCATAGGCAACAGCAATCGGCGATAATCGTAAAAATCGCCCACTCACTCCAGTTATGCCTGCTAAACGAGCCAACCCTTTATACTCTTGATTCACCGACAAAGGCGCAAAGGTTTTTCTGATCCACCATGGGCTATGTTGAAAATCTTTAATTACTAAATCGAGTTGCTGATCGGTATAACGATAGACAATAGCATTTGCAAAACGTCCAGTATGAACAACATTTAAATTTTCGGCTGCAAACTGATGTTCTGGAAATTGCTGCTGTAACTGCATTAATAAAGTAGCTTCGATCATAACACCCTGCGATTTGTTAAATATAAATGCCTAGGCAACTATATTATCAAATCTCTGCACTCACAGCAATATAACCCTTAGCTAGATTTACAATTTCAAATTATGAATTGCTCTAAATAACAGCTTTGCCAACAGTTTTTTTTCATCATCAGAAAAGTCGATTAGTGCTGTGCGGTAAATATTATTCACAATAGGGAGTATTTCAGGGTAAAGCTGTTGGCCTTTTTCCGTAAGGCATAATAGCGTAGAGCGGCGATCTTCTGCGGATTGTTGTTTTGCAACTAAGCCTTTTTCTTCTAAACGAGACAACAAACGGCTCATCGCGCCACGATCATAAACCATATGCTCACATAGCTCTGCCAAAGTATGCACTTTGCCTCGAGCTAATAGCACCACAACAATATATTGCGCCGAAGTTAAATCCATTGGCGTAAGGCCAGCATCTAGATGAGTTACTAAATTTGACCGTAAATAAGCAACTAACCGACCCAGATCTTGAACGGGATCAAGATCATCAATACAACATTGTACAAGTGAAGCGGACTCTTTCATAAATTCTCAAAAACTGCGTGAAGGTCACTCATTGACCGTTAATAGCTATAATAATTCAATCAAACATAATTGCGTAGTGACACCTAATTAGTGTAGCGTCGAACAAGCTAACTAATGTTATTGAGGAATACATGCAAAGTAAACAACGAGATGTTATCAAGTATATTGCCATACTTATACTGCTACTACTTTGCTGGTCAGAGCAATTTAACAGCTACATCATGGATTTTCTTGACCAAACCTTAGTGCAGTCATCATTAGTTTATGCTTCTGCACGCAGTGTTAACGGCATTATTTCTTTATTACAGTCGGCTGAAGTCGGTATTGGTATAGCAAGCATAGCGCCTGCGCAATTGCTTGATCCGGTGAACGATTTAGCCGAATACATTGCCGATGCGATGCGCATATCATTAGGCTCACTGTTTATCCAGCGGATTTTATTTACTATTTCATCAGGGGTATTTTTTAGCGCCTTGTTTACCGCCAGCGTCATTAGTTATTTAGTCTGTGATTATTTTGGGTATTTAAAACAGCTTAAAGGTAAGTTACTAGCCAGCCTGATTTTAGTGCGGTTTTTAATTCCATTTGTAGTACTTGCAACTGGGCTTGCCAGCCAAGCCTTTCTAGATGAAGAAATTAATTATCAAAATCAATATGTTGAAAAGACCGTTGACACACTTAGCGTACAGGCTAATGCAACCTCCACATTATCAGCACAACTGAGCGCAAAAATTAACAGTGGCAAGCAAACAACCCTCGATGAACTCGAACTTATTGCCGTTCAGCAACAACAATTAAAAGTAATTATTACAGAAAACCAACAGCAGCTTGAGCATTTAAATAAGCAAATTGACGCCATTCAAACGACCCGCAGTTTAGCCGAAAAACTCACCTTAACAGAACTTCCCGAGGCTAAACCATTACTGCAAAAACAGCGCGAGTTAAAGCAACAACAAGCATCTATCAACAATCAGTTCGCCGCGTTATATCAACAGAAAGCTCAGCTGCAACAACAGCTGCATGATTATAACGACCAACTAGCAGGTAATTCTGGCAATTTAATTAGCAAAGTCGTTGATACCGTTACCACTGGCATTACAGATATGGCTAATTTTTTAGAGGGCTTATTTATTGAATTTTTAAACTTAGTGTCGTTACTAATCATCAAATTATTTATCATGCCTTTGCTCTTCTTATATTTATTTAGTAAGGCATTTAAAGCTATTTGGCAACGTTCCGTGCTGCAAGCATTAGCGCAAATGAAAACAGAAATACACACCACCATCACAGAAAAATAACCGCTATATCATGCTTAGGGTCACATCAGCTCAGCATGAAAGCGATGCCCTAATGGGTCATTTTAAAACTAACAATTAAAAATTAAAACCAATAAAAACAGATAGATAAAATAAAAAGCATTGAATGAAAGGAAACCTAAATAGCTTTACTCTCACTGCAGAAGTCTTTCTTTTGTCACGGTTTTGTCATAAAAGTTATTTAGCTTGCATCGCATACATGGCTAACTTAGGACTTTACTCGTGCCAACACTTAAACCACTTGCTTATGCACTGAGCATATTAACACTCACAGCAACATTAGGCGCTTGCAGCAGCCAAGATGTTAATTCCACTCAACCAAGCCAAACTACACTAAAGCTTAACAGCGCACCATTTTGGCAACAAAATAATGTTCAAGGTTCGCAAGCTGCTTGGCTTTTTGATGATGCATGGTTACTAGCCAGTGAAAGCCAAGGCTTAATTGTAGTAGAGCAAAATAAACAACATAGCGAAGTACTTAACGCGGGTAACTTTGAAACTCTGTCAGTGCGTACTATTGGCGATAATCGCTTTTTAGTGACCAGTATTGATAACGAACGTGATCTGGTTGCCGTTTTCACCCTAACTAAAAGTAACGGCAACTGGCAGCTAACGGAGCACACACCGATTGTTGCACCGCAAGCAAAACCTGAAGCGGTCTGCCTATTTAACAATCACAATACGGGGAGTATTTCTGCTTTTGTTGCTGATGTTCGCGGCTTAATGCGCGAAACCTTAATTTATAACTTTGCCACAGAGCAAACCACTAACATTGCGGTCCGAGAATTTGCCGGTGTAAATGAAGCTGCGGGTTGTGCGGTTAATGATGTAAGCCAACAATTATTTATCAGTGAAGAAGAACTTGGCATTTGGCAAATGAACGCCAATGCAGAATCTTCAGCGAGTAAACAACCTCTTACCATGGTTGCTCCCTTTGGTGAACTGGCCAGCGGTATTGGCGCATTAACCACCAGCACTGATGGCAGCCTCTGGTTTACTAGCAGCAGCAATAACACCCTATACCGATATAATCCAGAGCAAGGTATACAACAAAAGTGGCGTGTCTCTGGAGATCTCAGTATTGGTTCTGTGGTAATTGATAATAACGCCACTACTGCTCAAGCCATTATGTATGACGATGAAAGTGGCGCGTACCGCAGCAGCCAGTTAATTTTAGACCCAATCACCAGTACGTCAAAAACCAACACCACCACTGCAAAAACAGCACATGTGTATGCAAAAGTGCAAACGACACCAGTTGCAGCATTTGGTGATGCCGCAGACGATCCAGCCATCTGGGTGCATCCAACCGACGCCGCTAAAAGCTTGATCATTGGCACCGATAAACGTCGCGGACTGATGATCTATAACTTAGCTGGAGAGCAAATTCAAAGCCTTGACGTAGGTAGAGTTAACAATGTTGACGTTCGTCAAAGTAGTAATATCAACAACCCAACTCACACTCTAATTGCAGCCAGTAACCGTAGTGAAAATAGCATTAGTTTGTTCACTGTCGACATACAAAACAGCGTACACCACTTAGGTAGCGTGGCTACCAATTTGAGTGAGATTTATGGCTTATGCATGTATTCATCGAAATCAGGTGACTATGTATTTGTGAATGATAAATCAGGGTTATATCAGCAATATAAAATAACCAGCCAACAGCAACAAGTCTCGGGCAAACTGGTGCGCGAATTTAATCTACCTAGCCAACCAGAAGGCTGTAGTAGTGACGATAAAAATGGGGAACTTTTTGCCGGTGAGGAAGACGCTGGTATTTGGTTTATCCAAGCAGAGCCTGATTCACAGCAAGCGCCTATTTTATTGCAATCCGTGAATGAAATGCTAGTTGATGATGTAGAAGGTATGGAGATTTATCATGGTAAAGACGAGCGCTTATTAGTGGTATCTAGCCAAGGTGACGATAGTTATGTCGTGTATCGCATAAATAAAGGTGAAAAACACCCCACCCTTGAGTTTGTCAGTAAGTTTAATATTCTTGCAAACTTAAATAACGGTATTGATGGCGTGTCAGAAACCGATGGCTTAACCGTTACAGCCAAACCGCTGCCTGGCTACCCTCTTGGCGTATTAATAGTGCAAGATGGCTACAATCGTATGCCACAGCAACCACAAAACTTTAAGCTAGTTGATTGGCGCCAAGTACATTCACTTATCCATGGCGACGTTAAGTAAACGAAACAAATATAGCCGTCACTTGGCGGCTATATTACCGTTGTTAACCACCAAATAACTAACACCAACACAGTCAAACCAAGCATTGCTTTGGTTTTATGTTTTGTGATAATTCGCTCTGCTTGATTGCCAGCATAATACACCACCAGCGCCAGACCAAAATACCGAATTGAGCGGGCAATAGTCGTTGCAATTAAAAACATTATTAATGAATATTTGGTGGCACCCGCTGCGAGCATAGCTATTTGAAAAGGAATTGGCACTATCCCCAACATTATTACAAACCAAAAACCTTGCTGCTGCATTTGTTGTTCTACGTGTTCAAACTGCTCTGGATTTGAAAAGGTATTGATCACCCAATCGCCAACCGCATCAAACAAGTAATAGCCAAGCGCGTAACCAAACAAAGCCCCAATAATACAGCCTAAAGTCGCCATTAAGGCGATTAGCCAAAGCTTTTCACGCCGCGCTTGCATCAACGGCACCAATACTGCTTCAAGAGGAATAGGAACTATTGTTGACTCTAAAAATGAAGCCGCCGTTATGCTGGTTAACATATGCTTTGAATCAATAAATTGTCGTGTTTTTTGCTTTAAGCGCTGCATAACAGCCATAGTATCACCTTGGTAGTGCTTATAAGTTATATTTATAAGCATATTGCAAGCTCAATACCAGCCTTGCATAATAAATAAGTGCATTGTTTTATAAGCATTTTTTAATAAATATTAACAGGAACAGGCAAATAAATTTAACTGATAGTGTAAAAACCCCCAATTAAAATTGTAAATTTTACTGTAATCAATCGCTTAGGGATTAAGCAATGTAATATTGGCTACGGCCACTATTTTTCGCTTTGTACAAGGCTTGATCAGCACGTTTAACTACCTCATTAAACGCTTCTTCTGGGGCCTTAAATGACACACCAATACTTACACTTACCGTTCGATTAGCAGCAAGTTCAATGGTATGTGCAAGTGATAGTAATTGCTCACTTAAATCGCAGGCTTTTGGTCGGTCATCGCCGGGCAGGTATATTGCAAACTCTTCACCACCTAAACGTGCAAAGACACTATTATTAGGTAAAGCTTTGGCATATAAAGATGATAATTCGATCAGTACTTGATCCCCCCTATCGTGACCAAACTGATCATTAATCACTTTAAAAAAATCGATATCAATAAGCAAAATTGTATACGGGGCTGATTGATTTTTTTGCATATATTGATAAAAAAATTGGCGGTTCGCTATTTGGGTTAAGTAATCAGTGATCAGCTCTTTTGATAACTGCTGCTGCACACTTGTTAAATCGCCTATAGTTAACTTTAAACCATAACAAGTAAACAACATGCCTGCAGTACGTAAAACATCCTCAACATAAATACCAATAAACAAAGGCTGGATCAGCACTTCATCAAGTAGATCAAAGGTTAAACCCGCTGACCACAATAATAAACCGATGCTTAAATTAACATAAGCAAAAACTGATAAGTTGGCCCTTTGGACAATGATAAAAATAGCCACCACAATTAATAGGTTAATTGCGTCGGTAAGTACACCATTAAAAAAAATACTGTTATCTAATTCAGGATAGAAATAAATATACGAGGTAACTATTAAAAACAGAGTAACTACAAATACAGCTGAAAACACGGGTTGTAAGGTGTTTTTTGCAGTTTGTTGTTGAAGTTTATTATCACTGTATTTCATACACGTTTCGCTGATTAAGTGAGCGCTATATTAAATAACGCTATCACAAGCTAATGAATATATAGCTTTTAAATACAACTGCCGTTTTATATCACTGGAGCTGATTTTTTAAGTTCCTAACACCAGCACCAACCTGAGTTTACACACCTAAACAAGGTATTTTAACCACAGCATTTTTTGTATTTTTTATTACTGCCACACGAACATGGATCATTACGTTGTGGTGTTTTTTCAAAAACTTGAGTAACAGGTTTATTAAGTACAATATCTAAAGGAGTAATATCTTCAGCAAGCGTACTATCAACACGAATATCTGCAAATAAATCATTAGCTATCAAAATAGCGTTTATTTCAAGCTCACGTGCAGCGCTTTGCACCTGTAAAACGAGCGGATTTTCTTCGCTACCAGGTTTTACTTTCGGTTTAGGCTGATAAGTACCTTGATTATTTTTACCCATAATATCGGGCTTACCACGATAGAAAAATTTTGACACCTGCGTTCCTAACTGTCATTTAAAGCAACTCACCGCGAGTAGCTAAAGGCTGCGCAGTCTAACAGAATTTAATGCTGTTAGCGCGCATCTTTAAAATCGATAATGAAGCTAATAAACTTTAGTCGTCTTCAGGTGCTTGTGCTGCTTTTATTCGCTCTTGGTTTTCTTGCATTTGCTCAAATGCAGCTTTGATTTCATCAAGCACTGAATCAACATCAGCCTCAGCATGGTTATCTGCAACCTCACCGTAAAGAACAGTTTCTGCTGTTAATTCACCCGCTTGATACAAAGCCCACATTTCTTCACCAAAACGCGTATCGAGTATTTCTGGTGCGTACTGCCCGTAATACAAGCGCATATTGCGTACATCACGTAAAAACATTTCTTGCGCATTGTTATTCGCCGCCGCATTTACTGCCTGCGGTAAATCAATCACCACCGGACCGTAGCTATCTACTAACACATTAAATTCAGACAAATCACCATGCACAATACCCGCACATAGCATTAAGCGAATGTAATGAACCATAGTAGCGTGATCTTCAATTGCCTGCTCAGCAGTTAAACTCACATCATTTAAACGCGGCGCAACATCACCATCATTATCGGTGACTAAATCCATGATCAGTACACCATCGTAACAACCATGAGGTTGTGGTACTTTTACGCCAACCCGAGAAAGCGTGAAAAGCGCATCTACTTCCGCATTTTGCCACACGTTTTCTTGTTCTTTACGACCAAACTTAGAGCCTTTTTCCATCGCACGACCGCGGCGGCTATTCCTTACTTTACGTCCTTCTTGGTATTTTACTGCTTGTTTAAAACTTCGGTGTTGTACATCTTTGTACACTTTCGCACAGCGAATATGCTCGCCACAGCGAACCACATAAACCGAGGCTTCTTTTCCACTCATTAATTGGCTGATGACTTCATCAACGATACCGTCTTCTATTAACGGTAAAATCTGTTTTGGCGTTTTCATGACACTCTTATACCGTACTTAGGCATACCTTGTAATCTTCTCGCAAACTATTTTATCTGACAGACCCTTACGTTAAAGCAAAAGCAGACGAAAACCAATGCTAATAAGCGCACAATTGACCTTATCAAGCATGTTAAAGAACAAAAAACTTGACTAAATCGGCTAAATCCACAAACTGCGAAGTTAACAGCCCAAATTATACTTACTTTATATGAATTCAGAAATACGCTATCGCTTCCAATCTGGTCAAATCGCTAATCGTTTTTTAAACGAATTAAAGCATTGGCCTGTCGCCCGAGTAAAAACAAAACTTCTTAATGGTGGTTTTGACGTTAAAGTAAATTATCAATTCGATGGCGCGGGGTTTGATTACACTTGCGCAGAACTTGATGAATTAGCCGCAAAACATGCCGGTGAAGAAGTTAGCTAAGTATATTAAGCATACAGCAATATACATTTTGAGTTCTCTCAGCTATGTTATTAAATCTTAAATCAATAACATATAGGCACTGCAATGAATAACCCACATTCAGATCACATCCCTCAAGAAGCCTTTGATTGGTACGATGAATACGCTCATGGCAAAATGGATAGACGCACGTTTATGAAAAAACTTGGTGGCTTAATCGCCCTTGGTTATTCAATGACAGTGCTCACGTCAGCGTTATTACCAAATTATGCCTTAGCCGAACAAGTTTCGTTTAATGATGAATCAATTAAAGCAACTTACCAAAGTTTTGATTCTCCCAATGGTCATAGCAAAGGACAAGGTTATTTAGTAGTGCCAACACAATTAAAGGGCAAGCGCCCGGTAGTCTTAGTGGTGCATGAAAACCGAGGCTTAAACCCTTATGTAAAAGATGTGGCCCGTCGTTTAGCCAAAGCGGGTTTTGTCGCTTTTGCACCCGATGCGCTATTTCCGCTAGGTGGTTATCCGGGTAATGATGACGAAGGGCGAGCCATGCAAAGCTCAATGGATAAAGAGAGAATTCAAAATGATTTTGTTGCCGCAGCCCACTATTTAAAATCACACCCACTCAGTAATGGTAAACTTGGTGCCGTTGGATTTTGTTTTGGCGGTTATATTGTCAATTACCTCGCTGCGGTTGATTCATCATTATTAAGCGCTGGAGTACCATTTTACGGCACGCCCGCCAGCGAAGCTCTGCGCAAAAATATTAAAGCCCCGTTAATGATCCAATTAGCCGAGCTTGATGAGCGCGTAAATGCAACATGGCCTGACTATGAGCGCGATTTAAAAAGTCTCAATGTAGATTACAAAATGTATATGTATAAAGATGCCAATCACGGTTTTCATAATGACTCAACGGGCCGTTACGATAAACCGAATGCAGAACTTGCATGGCAACGAACTTTAGCATTTTTTGAGCAATATCTTGTTTAATTATATCTTGTTTAATTGCATCTAGTTTAATTGCACCTTGATTAATTGCATAATGGTTAGTGCCAAGCATAGTAAGCTAGCACTAACTTCATTCAGAATTAAGTACTTCAGTTAAGAAAAATCACCGACTCTATGACTAAATTTTTTCTCCTAAAATACATCGCTTTTTTTAGTGGATGTGTTGCTTGTTTTACCCTTCATACACAATTTGCAGTGCCTGCGGTTATTGCATCTTGCCTAACCGGGCTTATTGGCAGCTTTATTCCTTTTCCAAAACAGTATGCAAATCATCCTTACGCAGCTGTTTATGCTGGTAGTTTTGCTGGAATGTGCTCTCAGGGGTTGATTAATACCTATTGGGAATTAGCAATTATTTCATTGATTGGGGCTATTTTATACGTACTGACGACTAAAGTGTTTACTGGCTTTGGTGGTAAATTAGGAAGTATTGCCTTTATTAGTGTTGCTTTGTTTGTATTAGCTAAAGGGCTCGCGGCATGAGTTTATCATCAGTAACACTTGCTTTACTTGGCGCGTTTTTGACCTTTTATTTAGCTAAGCATAACCGTCTAGATGCGATTAGAGCGTCAGCAATTTTAGCTATTATCGCTTACCTTATTTTACTTACCACCGAGTTCAACGCAGAGCTATATAGCAGCATTTTTTTTGGTGGAACATTTATAGGCATGAGCGCACCAAAACGCTTTGGTATTTACACGCTGTTTTCTGCCAGTGTTATTTTTTCGATTTTGTTTGATAATTTAGTGCCTTACCTTAGTAATTTTGGCGGAGCTTTGGGCATAAGTGGATTTTTGTCGATATGTGTCTGCCAAATAGCGATTGTACTAGGCGCTCCTCGCAGTAAAAAACGCCACTAGTTGAGATGCGCTTTGTGGCAATTAAACTAAATAAAACACATAATTTTTTACTTAAAATAGTCTACAAATCAGCTTAAATTGTAGATTTTTAATAACGATGAAACGTATTATACCGTATTGATACAGAGCGAAATAACAGGATAGTTATGCCAAATCGTTTATTTATATTAAGTTGTATAGCACTACTTAATGGCTGCACAACGTTAAGTCAAGATGAGTGTAAAGTCGCTAATTGGCAAAGTTTAGGTTATGAGCACGGCGTAAACGGTGGTGATTATGCCGATGGCATAACAAAGATCGCGGCGTGTAACGATTACAATATTACCCCAAATATAGCACAATTCAAAAGTAGCTACGAACGTGGTTTAGCGGTGTATTGTCAACCTGAAAACGGCTTTACTCTTGCTATGCGTGGAGTCTCGTATAACGGTGTATGTAACAGCCGTGCATTTCGAAAAGCGTGGGAAGAAGGTAACGACCGTTATCAAATTCAACAACGTCGTATAGAAATTGATAACCGTCTAACCGAGCTAAAACAACAACTCTCTGAAACTAATCAGCAATTAAACAGCAATAACATCACGCAAACGCAGCGTAAAGAGTTAAATACACAGCAACGCCAATTAGAACGTGAGTTAAAGGACTTAAGACGCGAAAAATCCTTATTACCACTATTGAATAAAGCCTCAACATTTGAAATTACCTTTCCTTAATTACCTTCTGCCCAGCCTGTAATAATAGGGCAGGGTTAATGCAAAAAGCGAAAGCAAAATTCAGGTTAAAAAAACCACTGTAATTTATGTGAATAAATCTTAACTTGAACTGTCAAAGCAAGTCTGAGCCAGTAAACACTGCTCGAGTTTAACTAATTCTGACAATATATTAAGAGCTTCATAGTAGTGATGAAAGCCCTCACGAAGAGAGCTTTGAATCCTTATAAAAAATAATTCGGCAGAGCACTAAGATTAGCGGTAAATTAAAGAAACATACCGCCAGACGCTTCAATACGCTGTCCGGTAATCCAGCTGCTGTCTTCACTCAGTAACATGGCAACGGCTTTACCAATATCGTCAGCCTCCCCAACCCGACCCAAGGCGGTAACAGATGCCACCATTTGGTTCACTTGTTGGTTGTCACGCACATTACCACCGCCAAAGTCTGTCGCGATGGCGCCAGGTGCCAAGGTATTTACGCGAATTTGTCGGTTTGCGAACTCTTTTGCCATATAACGCGTCATGACTTCGACTGCACCTTTGGCCATCGCGTAGGCACTTGAACCTGGCATACTAAACCGTGCCAAGCCAGATGAAATATTAAGAATATGACCGCCGTCTTTAATATGTGGCAATAATGCTTGGGTTAAAAAGAAAGGTCCCTTTACATGGATTGCCAGCATATTTTCTAACTCTTCATAAGTGGTTTCTTCCACACTTGCACGCAAACCTGTGCCAGCGTTATTTAACAAATAATCGAAATCGCTTCGTGCAAATTCATTGCTCAACAACCCCTTAACCTGACTAACAAATTCAGGAATGGCATCAAAATCGCGCGAATCCAATTGAAGAGCAAAGGCTTTTCGACCTTTTTGTTGAATCTCTTCAATCACATTTTGTGCCGGTTGAACATTATTGTGATAAGTAAAAATAACGTCTATGCCTTTGTCAGCTAACGCTAAAGCACTGTTTCTTCCTAACCCTCGGCTAGCACCAGTAATAATTGCTAATTTATTCATCACTCTCTCCAATCTATTCTATAAGAATTTTAAAACCTTAAACCACAGCGGCTCTGGCCACGTTGAACAGAGTAGATAATTTATTGTGATCGATATACATGATAAAAGTGATAACATTGTTCGGATTAAACAAACAAAGGTAGAAGATGTGGACAAATTTGAAGCCATGCAGCGCTTTGTATTGGTTGCTCAATTTGGCAGCTTTACCAAGGCAGCAGACGCACTTGGCCTGCCAAAGTCAAGCGTATCAAG